>NZ_JBFTZW010000014.1:0-66534 GCF_056406555.1 Arthrobacter sp. P1_B4 | reverse complement strand
TTGTTACATTGTGTCGCTTCCAAATGAGGGAGGCGCCTAGGATGAAAACATCAGCAGAGTCCGCCCCCACCGGCGGACTCGACAGTACGAGGAGCAAGGCGATACAGATGGTAAAGCAGCCCGTATCCGTAAACGGCGTTGTCCGCTGGAAGGATGTGGGCCTCGCCGATCAGGCCAAGAGCGAACAGAAGGAGCGCAAGATGGTTGTACTACGTCACGAAATCGGTGATGTCCTGCGCGATGTCCGCCAGCGCCAGGGCCGTACGCTCCGCGAAGTCTCGCACAGTGCCCGCGTTTCCCTGGGCTACCTGAGCGAAGTGGAACGCGGCCAGAAGGAAGCCTCCTCGGAGTTGCTCTCCTCGATCTGCTCGGCCCTCGATGTTCCGCTTTCGAGCATGCTCCGCGAAGTCAGCGACCGCGTCGCGGTCGCCGAGGGCGTCGCGGTTCCGGACACCGTTCCCCAGGAGTTCGCGCAGCGCTATGGCCGCGACCTTGACCGGGAACTGAACTCCGATCTCACCGACGAGCTGGCCAAGGGCCTCCTTTCCGGAGCGCGCTAGCCCGCCCACTCACCTAAGACCTAAGACACAAAAGAGGACCTCCGGCCCAGGCCGGAGGTCCTTTGACGTGTTGTCCTTTGACGTGTTTCGGTGACCAGGGTTCCCGGTGGGGGAGTCAGGCGTGCTCGTCCCGGGGGAAACCGTCGCGCTCGTAGGTGGCATTGAGCTTGGCCATGTACATGGCCAAAGCCTGCAGATCCTCGGCCGGCCATTCCGCCAGGCGTTCTCGGAACACCTCACGCCGTGCGTCCTGGACCTGGTGCATCCTTTCCTCGCCTTCGGACGTCAACCGGATGGCCTGCGCCCGGCCGTCCAGCGGGTCCGCCTCCTTCGACACGAGGCCGAGGCCCTCGAGGAAAGCAATCTGCCGGCTCACCGAAGGCTTGCCGACGCCGATGCAGGATGCGAGGTCGGTCAGCCGGATGGGGCCCTGCTTGCGGATCACGCTGAGCAGCCCGTAAGCGGCGGGTTCCATGTCCGGGTGGACCTGGCGCGAGAGCTGGTGGGAAATCGACCGGCCCCGGCGCCAGAGCAGACTCAGCTGGTTCTCGACGGCGTCCAGGGCGGCGTCCGCGCCGGCGGTATCGGGAGCGGGATCTCCCGCGGACTCAGTTGGGTTGCTCATGGCAACCATTCTAGAGTCCCCGGCCGTGAGAGACTTTACTCGTGCGAATCAGTGACTTTTGGCGGCTTATGGACGACGAGTTCGGCGCGGGATACTCCCGCGTCCTGAGCAATTCGCTGGTCCTGGCTGGGGTCGGAGGCCGCACCGCGGACCAGGCCCTCAGCGCCGGCATTCCGCCGCGCCAGGTGTGGCTTGCCCTGTGCGACGTCCAGGACGTTCCGCCGGAACGCCGCCTGGGCCGCGACGTCAAACCCCGTGACACCACCGGGCCCCGCTGACGCCMGCGCCGTCGCGCTGACGCCGGCTGAGCACCGCTGACGCCTGACACGCCGCCCGCTTGTTCGAATATCTGTTCGGATAGCGATATGCTTTTTTTCAGACCGTTTTCCACATAAGTGGTTCTCCCGATAACTTTGTCGGAGGGTGCCAGTAGCGTCAGTGATGACAGACAAAGGCCTCCACGGCCACTCCACAGCGAGAAAGTATTAGAGGTGTGAATCATGGCCGCAGCCCCGGATCGCCAGAAGGCGCTCGACGCAGCGCTTGCCCAGATTGACAAGCAGTTCGGCAAAGGCTCGGTCATGCGCCTCGGCGATGAAGTCCGTGCACCCATCGAAGTCATCCCGACCGGGTCCATCGCACTGGACGTCGCCCTGGGAATTGGCGGCCTGCCCCGCGGCCGCGTCGTGGAAATCTACGGTCCGGAATCATCCGGTAAGACCACGGTCGCGCTGCACGCGGTTGCCAATGCCCAGCGCCAGGGCGGCATTGCCGCCTTCATCGACGCCGAGCACGCCCTCGATCCGGAATATGCCGCCAAGCTGGGCGTCGACACCGACGCGCTCCTGGTCTCCCAGCCGGACACCGGCGAGCAGGCGCTGGAAATCATGGACATGCTTATCGGGTCCGGCTCCCTTGACGTCATAGTCATCGACTCCGTGGCCGCCCTCGTTCCCCGCGCGGAAATCGAAGGCGACATGGGCGACAGCCACGTGGGCCTGCAGGCCCGCCTGATGAGCCAGGCCCTACGTAAAATCACCGGCCGCCTGAGCCAGACGAAGACCACGGCCATCTTCATCAACCAGCTGCGTGAAAAGATCGGTGTCTTCTTCGGCTCCCCGGAAACCACCACCGGTGGTAAGGCGCTGAAGTTCTACGCCTCCATCCGCATCGACGTCCGCCGCATCCAGACCCTGAAAGAGGGCGCCGATTCCGTCGGCAACCGCACCAAGGCCAAAATCGTCAAGAACAAGATGGCCCCGCCCTTCAAGATCGCCGAGTTCGACATCATCTACGGCCAGGGCATTTCCCGTGAGGGCGGCATCATCGACATGGGTGTCGAGCACGGCCTGATCAAAAAGTCGGGCTCCTGGTTCACCTACGATGGCGACCAGCTGGGCCAGGGCATGGAGAACTCCCGCCGCTTCCTGCGCGACAACCCGGAGCTGGCGGCCGAACTCGAGCGCCTGATCAAGGAAAAGCTCGGTGTTGGCGTCAAAGCCCCGGCTGAGACCGAAGAGTCTCCGAAGCTGAAGGCCGTTGACGGCTTCTAACAGCCGGCGGCGCAAAGGGGCAGGATTTCCGTCACGGAGTCCTGCCTCCGGCTTTGTCGGCCCGGATCAGCCGGCGGACCGCACCGATGGCGCGGATTCGCTGGCCGGGCAGGACCGGGACGCGGACCCCGCGGCCGTGGCGCGTGCCATCGTGCTGCGGCAGCTGACGAATTCGCCCAAGAGCCGGCTGCAGCTCTCGCGCAAGCTGGCCGAGCGCAACGTCCCCGAGGACGTCGCGGAGGCCGTGCTGGACCGCTTCGAAGAAGTGCGGCTGGTTGACGACGCCGAGTTCGCCGACATGTGGGTCCGCAGCAGGTCCCAGACGCGCAAGCTCGCCAAAGGGGCCTTGCGGCGCGAACTTGCGGACAAGGGCATCGACCCGGAGATCGCTGCCGGTGCATTGGATCAGCTCAGCGACGCCGACGAGGAAACGGCCGCCCGGGAGCTCGTGGAGCGCAAGCTGCGGGGATTCACCGGCGGCGAAGACCGTGCCGAACGCGACAAAGTTACGCGCCGCCTCGCGTCAATGCTGGCCCGCAAGGGATACCAGCCGTCGCTCGCCTTCCGGGTGGTGGGTGAGGTGCTCGATGCCGCCGCCGGCCAGGCAGGGGACGGGGATTAGGACCGCCGGGCCGGGGTCTGCGCTGGCCCAGCCGCTGCCCACTACCCTTACCCGTTACCCTTAACAGGTGAGTTTTACCATTCCCTCCCCAACGGCCGGCACGACTTCTCCGACAGCGCCACCGGCGGTGCCGCCAGCAGGGCCCCAGACATTCGGTGCGGACCCTGTTTCCGCACCGGAAAGTCCCGCCCCGGCCCAGCCCCGCACCTACCAGGTGCGCACCTTCGGCTGCCAGATGAACGTGCACGATTCCGAGCGGATGGCCGGCATGCTGGAAGCGGCAGGCTACGTCCCCTCCGCCGGCGAGCTGGCCGACGTCGTGGTCTTCAACACCTGCGCCGTCAGGGAAAACGCCGACAACAAGCTGTACGGCAACCTCGGCATCCTCGCCCCGGTCAAGGCAGCCAACCCGGGCATGCAGATCGCCGTCGGCGGCTGTCTCGCGCAAAAGGACCGGGAGACCATCCTCAAGAAAGCCCCGTGGGTGGATGCCGTGTTCGGCACGCACAATGTCGGTGCCCTGCCGGCGCTGCTGGACCGGGCCCGCCACAACAATGAGGCCCAGCTGGAGATCCTCGAATCGCTGGACGTCTTTCCCTCCACCCTCCCCACCAAGAGGGACTCCGTCTACTCGGGCTGGGTATCGATCTCGGTGGGCTGCAACAACACCTGCACCTTCTGCATCGTCCCGGCCCTGCGGGGCAAGGAAAAGGACCGCCGCCCCGGTGAGATCCTGGCCGAAATCCAGGCGCTCGTGGACGACGGTGCCATCGAGGTAACCCTGCTGGGCCAGAACGTGAACTCCTACGGCGTCGAATTCGGCGACCGRCAGGCGTTCTCCAAGCTCCTGCGTGCCTGCGGAGACATTCCGGGCCTGGAGCGGGTCCGGTTCACCAGCCCGCACCCGGCCGCCTTCACCGACGACGTCATCGACGCCATGGCCGAGACGCCCAACGTCATGCCGCAGCTGCACATGCCCCTGCAGTCCGGCTCGGACAAGGTCCTCAAGGACATGAAGCGGTCCTACCGTTCGACCAAGTTCCTCGGCATCCTGGACAAGGTCCGCGAGAAAATTCCGCACGCCGCCATCTCCACGGACATCATCGTTGGGTTCCCCGGCGAGACCGAGGAGGACTTCCAGGCCACCCTCGACGTCGTGGAGAAGTCCCGGTTCGCCACCGCCTTCACCTTCCAGTACTCCAAGCGGCCCGGCACGCCCGCCGCCGACCTGCCGGACCAACTGCCCAAGGCCGTGGTCCAGGAACGCTTCGAACGCCTCACTGCCCTGCAGGACCGGATTGCCGCCGAGGAAAACGCCCGGCAGCTTGGCCGCCGCGTCGAGGTCATGGTGACGGCCCAGTCGGGCCGCAAGGCTGGGGAAACCCACCGCCTCTCCGGCCGCTCCCAGGACCAGCGGCTGGTGCACTTCTCCGTGCCCGCCGGAGCCGAAGTGCCCCGGCCCGGCGATCTGGTGACTGTCACCATCACGGAGGCGGCGGCGTTCCACCTCGTCTCCGACCCTGTCTCGGCCGAGGACTACAGCCTGCGACGGTCCCGTGCCGGCGACGCCTGGGACCGGTCGCAGGCGGATTCGTGCGGCGCCCCGGCCATCCCGGCGGGGAAGACCAGCGCGTCGGGCACCTCCGGCGTGTCGCTGGGCATGCCCAGCCTCCCGGTCCGCGGCCGTTAGCGCCGTGCCCGGCCAGCAGGGCGCTCCCGGCAACGCAGCAGTCCAGAACGCAGCAGCCCGGGCCACAGCCCAGGCCACGGCGGTCGAGGCCACAGCCCAGGCCGCTGCCCAGCAGGACACGGCCCAGCGGGACGCTGCCCAAAATGCGGCGGCGCAGGGGGCACGGCCAGCTACTCCGCCGGTGATCGCAGTCGTCGGGCCGACGGGATCCGGCAAATCAGACCTGGCCGTCTCCCTCGCCCTTGAGCTCGACGGTGAAGTCATCAACGCCGACTCAATGCAGTTCTACCGCGGCATGGATATCGGCACCGCCAAGATCACCGAGGCGGAGCGCCGCGGTGTGCCGCATCACCTGCTGGACATTCTGGACGTGACCGAGGAAGCGAGCGTCTCGGACTTCCAGCAGCAGGCCCGGGCGTTGATCGCCGACATCCACGGCCGGGGTAAGCGGGCCATCCTCGCCGGCGGCTCCGGACTCTACGTCCGCGCCGCCCTCGACGTCCTGGAATTCCCCGGCACGGATCCGGACATCCGCGGCCGGCTCGAGGCGGAACTGGCTACCTCAGGACCCGCGCCCCTGCGGCAACGGCTCGAGGCAGTGGACCCCGTCTCCGCGGGCAGGCTCGGCGATGAGCGCAGGATCATCCGCGCCCTGGAAGTCTTCGAGCTCACCGGGCGGCCATTCAGCTCCTTCATGCCGGCCCGCCAATACTTCCAGCCTGCCGTCCAGATCGGACTCGAGGTGGACCGGGAACTGCTCCGGCAGCGCCTGGCTGACCGGGTCCACGCGATGGTGGACCGGGGGCTCCTGGACGAAGTCCGCCGGCTGGACGCCGCAGGGCTCCGCAACGGCCGGACCGCGCCGCGGGCCCTCGGCTACGCCCAGTTCCTCCGGGTGCTCGACGGTGCCTCCAGCGTGGAGCAGGCCGCGGACGAAACCATCATCGCCACCCGGCAGTTCGCGCGCCGCCAGCTGACCTGGTTCCGTGCGGATCCCCGGGTCACCTGGCTGGGCTGGTACGATCCTGATCTCGTGGCCGAGGCCTCCGGCCTCTGCCGGGCGACGCCGGTTCTGCCTCCGGCGTAGCGCTTGGGTCACGGTGCCGGAGGGGTCGGGGCGGAACGGTAACCTTGGAGCATGGACGAATCCCAAGCCGTAGCCGCTGACCGTACTGCCGGCGATACCGCCCCGCTGAGCGGCCTGAACTTTTCCAAAGGCCACGGAACGGGCAACGACTTTGTCCTGATCTCGGACCCCAACGGCGCGCTCGAGTTGAGCCCGGAGCACGTCGCGGCGCTCTGTGACCGGCACCGTGGCATCGGCGGCGACGGCCTGATCCGGGCCGTGCCTTCCCGGCTCCTGCCCGAGGGGCAGCAATTGCTGACCGCGCACCCCGATGCCGAGTGGTTCATGGACTACCGCAACGGCGACGGCTCGCTCTCTGAGATGTGCGGGAACGGGGTCCGCGTCTTTGTGCACTTCCTCATCGCCGAGGGCCTCGTAGACCTGCCGGCCGGCGAATCGCTCGTCATTGGAACCCGGGGCGGTGCCAAGACGATCGTCCGGACGGCTGCGGGCTACGCCGTCGACATGGGCCCCTGGGAATTCATTTTCCCGGGCGAGGCGACCGCGCGGGCCATGGACTCGCTGGTCAGCGCCGACGGGCTCGAAGTCGCGCGGCCCGCCCTCTCCGTCAGCATGGGCAACCCGCACACCGTCGTGGCCCTGGCCGAAACAGCCGAACTGGAGGCCACGCAGCTGTTCACTGCCCCCCGGGTGGACCCGACGCCGCCGCACGGCACCAACGTCGAATTCGTTGTGCCCTCCGAACCACTGGTGCACGACGGTACCGGCACCATCACCATGCGGGTCCACGAGCGCGGAGTGGGGGAGACCCAGTCATGCGGCACGGGCGCCTGCGCCGCCGCCGTCGCGATTCGCCATTGGGCCGGGCAGGGCGCACCGGACGCGTGGAACGTCCACGTCCCCGGCGGCGTCGTCGGCGTGAAATTCTTCCTGGGCCCGGAGGGGCACGAACACGTCGAACTCAGCGGCCCGGCCGTGATCGTCGCTAGCGGGACGCTTTCCTGATTCGAAGGATCCGGAACGACTTCGACGTGCTCTCCCGGGTCACGCTGAAGCTGGCGTCGAGCTCCGCCGAGAGCCAGCGCTGCAACGAGTCCGAGCCGAGGTTCTTCTGGACCACGAGCCAGGCCGATCCGCCCGGCGCCAGCCTGGGAATCCACAGGCGCAGGAGGGCATGAAGCTCATCCTTGCCGATCCTGATCGGCGGGTTGGACCAGATGGTGTCAAAGCGCAGGTCGGGGTCCACGGCGTCCGGCGTGCTGGCGGATACGTTGTGCAGCCCCAACAGACCGGCGTTTTCATTGGTCAGGGTCACGCAGCGTTCGTTCACGTCCACCGCGTAGACCTGGGCGTGCGGTGCCCGCAGGGCCATGGTCAGGGCGATCGGTCCCCAGCCGCAACCGATATCCAGCAGGTTGCCCTGCGGCGACGGCGCCGGGACATCGGCCAGCAGCACGGCCGTTCCCTTGTCGATCCCGTCCGGGCTGAAGATCCCCGAGGACGTCTGCAGCCGGCGCGTCTCACCGGCAAGATCCACGGTGAGCGGCTTGCGGGTAAATGGCCCGGCCGGCTGGGCGCTGAAATAGTGTGCAGACTCCATAATGGGCCAGATTAGTTCGCGGCCAGCCCGTATGGGAAACCGGGTGGCAGCGCCGGCGTCTGCTACGCTACAAAACATGATCTTGATCTCCAAGTAGCCGGCACGGGTCCCGTCCCGTCCTTGTCAGGGACGCCGAGGGACCCCGAAGCGACGCAGGTAAACGCCTTCCGCTGAGTGCCCCATCGCAGGGGTGAGTTTTCTCACCCGCGGGCGCCCGCACCACTTGGAATCCAGCCATGTCCCAGGCACGGAGTTTTGCTGGCACCGTTTTTGCTGGCACTGTGCTGGCGCTGTGCTCCCAGGCCCGGCGTGGCGGAGGCACCCACCTCACCGTGTTTTTCACCGGCACCGGCACCGCCCAGACAGCCAGTGTCCCCGTAGCCAGGCGCCTTAGCCGCCTCTACCATCACCCAGCCACCGCTCTGCACAGAGCCAGCCCCGCCCCGGCGCCGTTGCCGCGGGCATTCCAGGAGGCCCCCATGACCCCCCGCCGTCAGCCCAGCGCGAATACCGCCCCACAGAGCAACAATCGGCACTATTCTGAAAGTGCCGAACCTTTAAAGGAGACCATGACCAGCCACCCCAACACCGGACCCGATTCAGCAGCCCAGGACATGAGCCCTGAAGAGATTCAAGCTGTAATCGACCGGATCCTTTCCAAGGACACCCCCGCCCCAGGCCGCGGCGGCTCCGGCACCAGCCATGGCACCGCCACCGGTGCTGGTACCAGCAGCCCGACGTCGGTGCTCGGCAAGGCGCAGGCCATCTCCCGCCTGGACGAGGTGTACACCAACTTCGACGGCGACCAGCAGGACCTTGAGGAACGGCACGCACTGCGCCGCAAGGCCGGCCTGTCCACCGAGCTCGAAGACGTCACCGAGGTCGAATACCGGCAGTTGCGCCTTGAGCGCGTCGTCCTGGCCGGCCTCTGGACCGAGGGCACCCTCGCGGACGCCGAGAACTCCCTGCGCGAACTTGCCGCCCTCGCCGAGACGGCCGGCTCCGAGGTCCTCGACGGGCTCGTCCAGCGGCGCGCCAAGCCCGATCCCGGGACTTTCCTCGGCTCCGGCAAGGCACAGGAGCTGAAAGCCATCGTGATGTCCACCGGCGCCGACACCGTCGTCGTCGACGCCGAACTGGCCCCCTCCCAGCGGCGCGGGCTGGAGGACATCGTCAAGGTCAAGGTCATTGACCGGACAGCGCTGATCCTGGACATCTTCGCCCAGCACGCCAAGAGCCGTGAAGGCAAGGCCCAGGTGGAGCTCGCCCAGCTCGAATACCTGCTCCCGCGCCTGCGCGGCTGGGGTGAATCGATGTCCCGCCAGGCCGGTGGCCAGGTGGGCGGCGCCGGTGCCGGCATGGGCTCGCGTGGTCCCGGTGAGACCAAGATCGAACTGGACCGCCGTYGGATCCGCACCCGGATGGCCAAGCTGCGGCGCGAAATCGCCGCCATGAAGCCTGCCCGGGAAACGAAGCGCGCCAACCGCCGTCGTAATGCCGTGCCCTCTGTCGCGATCGCCGGGTACACCAACGCCGGGAAGTCCTCGCTGCTGAACCGGCTGACCGACGCGGGGGTGCTGGTGGAAAACGCCCTGTTCGCCACCCTGGACCCCACCGTCCGCAAGGCCGAAACCGCTGACGGGCTGGGATACACCCTGGCCGACACCGTGGGCTTTGTCCGGTCCCTGCCCACCCAGCTCGTGGAGGCATTCCGCTCCACGCTGGAAGAGGTCGCCGACTCTGACCTGATCCTGCATGTCGTGGACGTCTCGCACCCGGATCCGGAGGGCCAGATCGCCGCTGTCCGGACGGTCTTCAGCGAAGTCGACGCGCGCAAGGTTCCGGAAATCATTGTCCTGAACAAGGCCGACGCCGCTGACCCGTTCGTGGTCGAACGGCTCAAGCAGCGCGAGCCGCGCCACGTGGTGGTCTCGGCCCGCACCGGCGAAGGCATTCCGGAACTGCTCAAGGCCATCAGCGACGGCATTCCGCGGCCCAGCGTGAAGCTTGAACTGCTCATCCCGTACAACCGCGGGGATCTGATCAGCAAGCTCCACGAGAGCGACGCCGAGATCCTCAGCCTCGACCACGAGGAAACCGGGACCCGTGCCGTGGTGATGGTGCGTGAAGGACTCGCCGCCGAACTGGATCCCTTCATCAGCAATGACTGAGGCTGCGGTGACCAGGACCGACGCCGAACCAGCTGACGCCGATTCAGCTGATGCTGAGCCGGCCGAAACTGACACCGGCGCCGGTTCGGCTGCCGGCGCGGCCGGCGAGGAGTTTGTTGTCAAGCTGCTCGACCGTGCCGTGTCCGGCATGGGCGGGCAGAGCCGCGATGGCCAGCACGAAATGGCCCGGCAGGTGGCGCGCGCGATAGACAGCGGCGATCACCTGCTGGTCCAGGCCGGCACCGGCACCGGCAAGTCGCTGGCCTACCTGATTCCGCTGATCGCGCATTCGCTGACCAGCAACAAACCCACCCTGGTCTCCACCGCCACCTTGGCGCTGCAGACGCAGATTGTGGGCCGGGACCTGCCCAGGCTGCTCAAGACCATCACGCCCGCCCTGGAGAGGCCCGTCAAGGTCGCCCTGGTCAAGGGCCGGTCCAACTACGTCTGCCGGCACAAACTCGAGGGCGGCTTCCCGTCCGAAGAACCTTCCGAGGGACAGTTGTTTTCCCTTGGCGAGGACACGTCCGTGCCGCATTTCGCCGCCGCACTTGGCGGGCCGTCCTCCCAGCTGGGCAAGGAAGTCGTCCGCCTGCGCGAATGGGCCGAGGAGACCACCACGGGGGACCGCGACGAGCTCATGCCGGGCGTCACGGACCGGGCCTGGCGCCAGGTCTCGGTCACCTCCATGGAGTGCCTCGGCGCGCAGAAATGCCCGCTCGCGGCCGAATGCTTCAGCGAACTGGCACGGCAGAACGCCGCCGATGCCGACGTCGTGGTCACCAACCACGCCATGCTCGCCGTCAGTGCCTTCGAAGGCCTGGCGGTGCTGCCCGAGTACGACGTCGTCGTGGTGGATGAAGCACACGAACTTCAGGACCGCGTCACGGGCGCCGTCTCGGGCCAGCTCTCCGTGGCGATGGTGCACGCCGCCGCGTCCGGGGCCCGGAAGCACACGGGCATCACCGTGGATGCACTGAACAACGCCGCTGCCCACCTGGAGCTCGCCATCGACGGCGTCCCCAGCGGGCTGATGCCCAACGGCCTGAACAGCGGGCAGCTGGACTGCATCGACCAGCTGCGCGACGCATGCCGCGCCGCGCTGTCCGATTCCAAGGGGGACAGCTCCGTGTCGGCGGACGGCGGACGGCAGCTGGCCCGCTCGCGCCTCATGGTCATCCTGGAGCTCTGTGAACGCCTCCTGGCCGCGCGCGAAAACCGCGAAGTCGTGTGGTTCTCCCGCAACAGCAGCTTCGATCCGGCGCAGGGCTACTCGCAGCCGGACGAGAGCGCGCCGGCGTTGATCAATGTTGCCCCGCTGAGCGTCGCAGGGCGGTTGCGCGAGGGCCTGTTCGCAGACCACACCGTCATCCTGACCTCGGCCACACTGGCCATCGGCGCCGCCTTCGAACCCGCCGCCGGCGGCCTGGGCCTGGTTGGCAACGGCGCCCCGAGCTGGACCGGCGTCGACGTCGGCTCCCCGTTCGACTACCCGAAGCAGGGCATACTCTACGTCGCCCGGCACCTGCCCAAACCCGGCCGCGGAACGTCCCCCGAGGCTCTGGACGAACTCGAGAAGCTGATCCGCGCCTCCGGCGGAGGCGCCCTGTGCCTGTTCTCCTCGCGGCGCGCCGCAGAGGAAGCAGCCGAGGCCATGCGGCCCCGGCTGGGCCTCAGCATCCTGTGCCAGGGGGAGTCGACCATGACGGCGCTCGTGCGGCAGTTTGCCGACGAACCTGACACGTGTTTGTTCGGCACCATGTCCCTCTGGCAGGGCGTCGACGTCCCTGGCGTGTCCTGCCGGCTGGTGGTCATCGACCGGATTCCCTTCCCGCGGCCGGACGACCCGCTGATGACGGCACGTTCACGGGCCGTGGCCCAGGCCGGCGGCAATGGCTTCATGGCCGTCTCGGCCACGCACGCCGCCATCCGCCTCGCGCAGGGCGCCGGACGGCTGATCCGCTCGACCTCGGATAAGGGCGTGGTGGCAGTGCTGGATTCGCGGCTCTCCACGGAGCGTTACGGCGGCTTCCTGCGCGCCGCGCTGCCGCCGTTCTGGCCCACCACCGATTCATCGATAGCCATGGCAGCCCTGAAGCGCCTGGCGAAAGACTCCGCGAAAGCCTAAGTCCCAAACCGGGGCCGCCACCCTGCGCCGGAAATCCGCCGCGGGGTGGCCGCTCCGAACTGGCGGCATGGCCCGTGACGGCTAAGGGGAGCGCAGTTTAGAGGGAGCGCAGTACCGAGACGACCTTGCCCATGATGACGGCGTGGTCGCCCAGGATGGGCTCGTACTGGGTGTTTTGCGGCAACAGCCACGTGTGGCCGTCCCGCTGGCGGAAGGTCTTGACCGTGGCTTCGTCGTCCAGCAGGGCGGCAACGATGTCGCCGTTCACGGCATCGCCCTGGCGGCGGACAACCACCCAGTCGCCGTCGCAGATGGCGGCGTCGATCATCGAGTCGCCGGCCACTTTGAGCATGAAGAGTTCGCCATGGCCCACGAGCTGGCGGGGCAGCGGCATGACGTCCTCCACCACCTGGTCCGCGAGGATCGGCCCGCCGGCGGCGATGCGTCCGACGAACGGCACCATTGCCGTGTCGGTGGCGCTGGCCAGCTCAGTCACTGACAGGCCGCCGACGGCCCGCAGGCCGCTTGACTTCTCGACACCGGAAATCGGTGTGGTCCCCTCGTCCAGGGTCAGCGGCATGAGCACTTCCATGGCCCGCGGGCGCTTCGGATCACGCCGCAGATAGCCGAGCTTTTCGAGCTGGGAGAGCTGGTGGGTCACGCTCGAGAGGCTGGCGAGACCAACGGTGTCGCCGATTTCTCGCATGGACGGCGGATAGCCCTTGTCCGTGACGGACCGCTGGATGGTCTCCAGGATTTTCTTTTGCCGGACGGTGAGGCTCTTGGGCGCCCGGGCGGGCTGCGGGCTCCGTGGGGTGGCCCTGCCGCCGGTGGCTTGTGCTGCCATGTTCGCCAACGCCTTTCCGTTCCGCCCGGCTGCCGTGGCTGCTGTCACCGGGAACTTCCGGCCTGAAATGTCAGACCCTGCTGATCAACTACGAATGAATTCCCACGGGTAGTTCGAAAGTGGGAGTCCGAAAGTGGTTGTCCTGTCCCTCAAAAGTAGGCCAGCCGCAGACCTTTTTCAAACATTTGTTCTAGCGAGTCTCGACATCGTTCGTTAGTAAGTGCTAAAACAGAACTAGCAAGATTCGAATATGTGTTCGATTCCGACGATCTGGGTTCGCAAGCGATGTTCGGTTCTATGTTCGAAGGTTCGGCCGGTTGGCGGCGACTACGTGAGTACGCCGGGCGGCAACTTATGGTCCAGGAGGGCTTAGTTCATGTCAGTTTCAAGCGCGTTTGACGGCACCAACATTCAGGGCGTCACGACCCGCCACCGCGGTGTTGGTCCAGGTGGTGCAGTGGGTCGCCGCAACATCGGACACGGCAGCATCGGACACGGCAGCCTCGACCAAGGCGGCATTGGCCAGGGTGGTTCCCTTCACGGCAACGTGTACCCGCTCAACGCCAGGCGCCGCGGCGCCGCGGCGCCGCAGGCGCCGCAAGGGGCCGCCGCCGCGGTTTCCGGCGGCCGGACCAAGCAGCCGCCGCTGCGGCTAACCCGGCGCGGACGCTTCGTCTTCTTCGGTGTCCCGCTGATCCTGCTGGCGGCGTTTATCCTGTCGTTCAGCGGATTCCTCAACGCTCCCGCGAAAGCGGCAGATTCCGCAGACCAGCTCTCGGTGACGCCGACCGTATCCGTCACAGTCCAACCGGGGGAGTCCCTCTGGGCCATTGCCGGGTCGGTGGCTCCGGAGCGCGATCCCCGCGACGTCGTGGCCGACATCGTGGAGCTGAACAATCTGGACGCCGCGCGTGTGATGCCGGGCCAACAACTGTTCGTCCCGTCCAAGTAACCGCCCCCCGGTGCCGTCGCGGGCGTCACAGTTTCAGCGCCCGTCCCGCTACCACTTAAACTGGTCACGTGACTGACCAGCTTGAGCGCCTCAACCGACTGCCCCTCCGAGCCAATCTGCGTGGCCTGCGTCCGTATGGCGCGCCGCAGCTGGACGTCCCCATCCTGCTCAACGTCAACGAGAACACCCATGGGGTCCCGGCCGATGTCCGCGCAGCGATCACCGAGGCCGTGAGCGCCGCCGCTGCCGGGCTGAACCGCTATCCGGACCGCGAATTCACCGAATTGCGCGAAGCCCTCGCCGAATACCTTGGCCATGGGCTGGACGCGGAGAACATCTGGGCCGCGAACGGTTCCAACGAAGTCCTTCAGCAAATCCTCCAGGCCTTCGGCGGCCCCGGCCGGACGGCCCTCGGGTTCCCTCCCACGTATTCGATGTACCCGCTGCTGGCCTCCGGCACGGACACGGAGTACATCGTCGGGGCCCGCGCGTCAGACTATGGGCTCAGCGCGGAATCGGCGGCACAGCAGGTCCGCGAGCTTCAGCCCAACATCGTCTTCCTGTGCTCCCCAAACAACCCCACCGGTACCGGTCTGGGGCTCGATGTCGTCGAGGCCGTCTATGACGCCGGCGAGGCCAGCCAGACCATCGTGATCGTCGACGAGGCCTACCACGAGTTCGCCCACGACGGCACGCCCAGTGCCCTCGCCCTGCTGCCTGGCCGGGAGCGGCTCATCGTCTCGCGCACCATGAGCAAGGCCTTCGCCCTCGCGGGTGCGCGGCTCGGCTACATGGCCGCGGCACCGGAGGTCGCTGACGCCCTGCGCCTGGTCCGTCTCCCGTACCACCTTTCCGCCATCACCCAGGCTGCGGCCCTGGCTGCCCTGCACCACCGGGAGGCGCTCATGGCGGACGTCGAGGACATCAAGCGCCAGCGCGACCGGATCGTGTCGGAACTGACGCGGTTGGGCTTGACCCCGGCCGCGTCCGATTCCAACTACGTGTTCTTCGGCGGCCTCGAGAACCCCCATGAGGTTTGGCAGCGGATGCTGGACGCCGGTGTCCTCATCCGCGACGTCGGTATTCCGGGGCACCTGCGCGTCACGGCGGGCACTGAGACAGAAACCACAGCCTTCCTGGAGGCACTTGAACTTATCCTGGCCGGCTCCGCAAAGCCGCAGGCCTAGACTTGGTGGGGAGCCCGATCGTCCCCGCCAGATTGCCCAACACCCTGCCTTCTTCCAAAGGACACATCTACATGAGCACCACCGGATCCACCACCGCCGAGGGCCGGACCGCACGCATGGAACGGACCACCAGCGAGTCCTCGGTCCTGGTCGAGATCAACCTGGACGGCACCGGCGTTTCAGACATCAGCACGTCGGTCCCGTTCTACGACCACATGCTGACGGCCCTCAGCAAGCACTCCCTGATCGACATGACCGTCAAGGCCACCGGCGACACCCACATCGATGTCCACCACACTGTCGAGGACGTGGCCATCACTTTCGGCGAGGTTCTGCGGACCGCCCTGGGCAACAAGGCCGGGATCCGCCGTTTTGGCGAGGCGACCGTTCCCCTCGATGAGGCCCTCGCGCAAGCTGTCGTAGACGTCTCCGGCCGTCCCTACCTGGTCCACGCCGGCGAGCCGGCAGGCCAGGAATACCACCTGATCGGTGGCCACTTTACGGGCTCCCTGACCCGCCACGTTTTTGAGGCGATCACCCTTCACGCCGGGATCTGCCTGCACATGAACGTCACCGCCGGGCGCGACCCCCATCACATCGTCGAGGCCCAGTTCAAGGCCTTTGCCCGTGCCCTGCGCGCAGCCGTCGAGCCGGATCCCCGCGTCGAGGGCATCCCGTCGACAAAGGGTGCTTTGTGACCGGCCCGCTGCTCCGCGACGGGGCCATCATCGACCCCGCCGCCGCGACCAAGCCGGTCTCCCCGCAGGGAAAGCCCACCGTTACGGTGCTGGACTACGGCTCCGGGAATGTCCGGTCCGCCGTCCGCGCGCTGGAGCGGGCCGGCGCCGAAGTCATCCTCAGCTCCAAGGCTGAAGATGTACTCAATGCCGACGGCCTCGTCGTCCCCGGTGTCGGCGCCTTCGAAACCGTCATGCGCGAACTCAAGGCCGTTGACGCCATCCGGATGATCGGCCGCCGTGTCGCCGGAGGCCGCCCCGTGCTGGCCATCTGCGTCGGGCTCCAAGTGCTGTTCGAGGCCGGCGTCGAACACGGCACCGAAGCCGAGGGCATGGGGGAGTGGCCCGGCAAAGTGGAACTATTGCCTGCCGACGTCGTGCCCCATATGGGCTGGAACACCGTCGCCGTCCCCGAAGGGTCCAGGCTCTTCGCCGGGGTTGAGGACGAGCGGTTCTACTTCGTGCACTCCTACGGTGTCCAGAAGTGGGACTTCGACGTCATCCAGCCGCGGATGGCTGCGCCGCTGGTGACCTGGTCCGACCACGGTGCCCCGTTCATCGCGGCCGTGGAAAACGGCCCGCTGTGTGCCACCCAGTTCCACCCGGAGAAGTCCGGCGACGCCGGCGCCCGGCTGCTGCGCAACTGGGTCCAGGGCCTGCGCCCCGCAGCCCCGGACCGGACCCCAGCCCCGGAAGGGACCGCCTAGATGTGGTCTCTGGTGCTTATGGGCGTGGCCGGCCTGCTGGTTGGCGGCGGGATCTCCTTCCGCCAGCAGAAAAGTCCGCTCTGGGTGCAGATCGTTTTCTACATCCTCGCCGGCATGTCACTGCTGGCCGCCTACCTCCTGACCCTGCCGGCGTCCTGACCGCCCCCTCCCCACCACCATCCCCAAGCTGAGGACTCCACGATGACCACCGAAACCCCGCTGCCCGTACTCGAGCTCCTGCCCGCCGTCGACGTTGTCAACGGACAGGCCGTCCGGCTCGTACAGGGCGAAGCCGGCAGCGAGACGAGCTACGGCACCCCGCTGGAGGCCGCCCTCAACTGGCAGCAGCAGGGGGCTGAGTGGGTGCATCTGGTCGACCTGGACGCCGCGTTTGGTCGCGGTTCCAACGCCGAGCTTCTGCGCGAGGTCGTCGGCCGGCTCGATATCAAGGTGGAGCTCTCCGGCGGCCTGCGCGACGACGAATCCCTGGAGAAAGCCCTCGACCTCGGCGTCGCCCGCGTCAACCTGGGCACGGCGGCACTGGAGAACCCGGAATGGACGGCCCGGGTGATCGATCGCTTCGGCGACAAGATTGCCGTCGGCCTGGATGTCCGCGGCACCACCCTCGCCGGCCGGGGCTGGACCAAGGAAGGCGGGGACCTCTGGGACGTGCTCGGCCGCCTCGAGGACGCCGGCTGCGCCCGGTACGTCGTGACTGATGTGACCAAGGACGGCACGCTCCAGGGCCCCAACGTCGAACTCCTGCGCCAGATGGTCGAGAAAACGGGCAAGCCGGTGGTCGCCTCCGGCGGCATTTCCAGCCTCGAGGATCTGAAGGTCCTGCGCTCCCTGGTGCCGCTCGGCGTCGAAGGCGCCATCGTCGGCAAGGCCCTCTACAACGGCAACTTCACCCTGCCCGAGGCCCTCGACGTCGCCGGCCGCCGCTAGCGGCGAAGGTGCCCATGACGCACACCCACGACCCCAATAACCCCCACGAGGCAGTGCAGGCAGGGACCGGGGCCGGTCCCGTCCGGCATCTGCCCGGGCACATCGCGGCGGCCCTCGCCGGCGCCGGCGGGGCCACCGACTCCGCCGGCCAACCCTGGGCAGGGCGCAGCCTGTCCGGCGATGACGCCAAGATCCACAATTTCGACAACGACGACGGCACCGCCGACGCCGGCTATCTGGCGGCTTTGTCCGACCTCGCCGCGGGCACTGGCGACGAAGCGGCCGTGGTGGCCGCGCTGGCCACCGCCCGGGTGTTCGTGCCCATCCTCGCCCAGCTCGCCGAAGAGGGCGAGGCCGCGGCCGGCCCCAACGGGGATCCGCTGCACTCGGACAAGCAGGCCGACATGGCCCTGGTGACGCTCAAGGCGCCGGACGGGCGGACGGCCATGCCGGTGTTCACCTCGGCGGCGTCACTTTCGGCGTGGCACCCGGAGGCCAGGCCGGTCGCCGTGTACGCGGCCCGGGCCGCCTTGTCAGCGGTCGCGGAAGGCGCGGAGCTGCTCGTGCTCGATCCCGGATCGGAAGTGACGTTCGTGGTCCGCCGGCCGGCAGTCTGGGCCCTCGCCCAACAGCAGCCATGGACGCCGTCATACGCCGATCCCGATCTCGCGGGTGCACTCGGGGAAGGCGCGGTTGGCTTTCCGGCGGTCCGCCGTGTTGAAATTCATCCGGGGGGTGGAGTTGCCTCGGCCACGGCCGATGGCAGGCGGCTCCCCGGTGGGGGAGCCGGCCCGGAACTCCGTGTGGTCCTCTATCTTGAAGACGGTCTCGACGCCGCCGGCGTGCAGTCGATCGTCGCCGGCCTCAATAACGCCTGGGCCCGGAATGAAATCTTTGCCGAGCGGGTTGATTCGATCGAGGTCAAGCTGCAGCGCGCAGCACCATAGCTGACGGCCCAACGGGGGGACCTCCCGGTGCTGCCGTGGGCAGTACCAGAAGGATATAGTCCGTGAATTTCGCGCTTTACCGTCAGCTGCTGGCCATCCGGCCCATCAGGCGCCTCCTGTTGGTCGGCATGATCGCCCGCATACCGCACTCGGCGGCCGGTGTCCTGCTGACCCTGCACATCGTCCTGACCCTCGGCCAGGGCTACGCGGCCGCCGGAGCGGCCGCCGCCGTGATGACGATCGGTATCGCTGTCGGCGCGCCCTGGCGCGGACGTCGGGTCGACACCGTGGGGCTGCGGAAGGCGCTGATTCCGTCTGTGGTCTCCGAGGCCGTGATCTGGTCGATCGTGCCGCACGTGTCCTACGAGGCCCTGTTGCCCCTGGTCTTCATCGGGGGCCTGCTGACCCTGCCTATCTTCAGCGTGGTGCGGCAGTCGCTGGGCGTGCTGGCCCCCGGGGAACAGCGCCGGACTGCCTTTGCGCTCGACGCCATCGCCACCGAGCTGGTCTTCATGATCGGCCCGGCCGTCGGGGCCGTCGTCGCCACCAGCGGCCAGTCCGTCCTGGGCCTGACAGTCGTGGGAGTGGCCACATCCGTCGCCGGGCTCTTCCTGATGTGGTTCAACCCGCCCACCCGGAGTGCTTCCCCGGACGCCGGGCTTGAGGCGCAGGAGCTGGAGTGCGCGGAAGCCGCTGTGGTCGCCGCCGCGCCGGCCCATCTGCAGGAGGCCGCAGCCGAACTGGCACCCCTTGCGGCCGCCGCCGAGGAGCGGCGGCGGCGGGGATCCGGCCTGCGCCACCGGGTCATCCACAACTTCAGCTGGTTCACCGCCGCCGTAGCCGCCGTGTTTGCCGTCGGCGCCGGTGCCGGCATGGTCCTCAGCGGCACCGACGTCGGCATCGTCGCGGCGCTCCAGACCGGCGGCCACCAGGCCGAAATCGGCATCGTGTTCCTCTTCTGGTGCGCGGCCTCGGTGGTGGGCGGCGTCCTCTACGGCGCCATGCACCGGGCCGTTTCCCCGATCCTCCTGTTGCTGGGGATGTCAGCGCTGACGGTCCCGATGGCCTTCGCGACCGACGTCTGGACGCTCAGCCTGCTCGCGTTGCTGCCGGGTCTGCTGTGCGCGCCGGTGTTGTCCGCGGCCTCGGAAAAGGTGGCCGAACTGGTGGATGAAAGCCGGCGCGGCGAGGCGATGGGCTGGTACGGGTCATCGCTCACCGGCGGAGTGGCCCTGGGTGCGCCGCTTGCCGGGCTGTTCATTGACCTCATCGGCCCGTCGGCCGGCTTCGTCTCAGTGGGGTTGGCGGGCGTGGCCCTCTGCCTGGTGGGACTGGCCCTGCAACAGGTCCGGCGCAGCCGCCTGGCCCGCGTCTGAACGCGGGCCGGCCCCACTGCGCCAACCCGGGCACGCGCCCGGGCCGTGCGGACGGAAAATCGTGCGGACGGAAAATCGTGCGAACGGAAAAATAGCGACGCCGGCGGGCGGACTTGGGTGGTCCGCACGCCGGCGTTGTCCTGGCTGACGAGTGCTTAGTTGACGGGGCCGGTGTACTTCTCGCCCGGGCCCTTGCCCGGAGCGTCCGGGATGATCGATTCTTCGCGGAAGGCCAACTGGAGCGAACGGAGTCCGTCGCGCAACGGTCCAGCGTGCTGTGAGCCGATTTCGGGCGCCGCCGCGGTCACCAGACCGGCGAGGGCGGTGATCAGCTTGCGGGCCTCGTCCAGGTCCTTGAGGTCCTGGGCATTTTCCTCGGCGGCGAGGCCGAGCTTTACCGCGGCGGCGCTCATCAGGTGCACGGCGGCCGTGGTGATGACCTCGATCGCGGGGACTTCCGAGATGTCGCGGATCTGCTGCGAGACGTCCGCCTGGGCGGCCGCGGGCTCGAAGACGTGGGAATTACTATCTGAAGTGCTCATGCTGGTAAGCTTGTCACAGACCGACTAAATGTCGTTATTCTCAAGCTTTTATAGAATGCAGTGTTCTGACTGGCAGTGCTTGTCACTGAAGTTGGCGCCCGCCGCGCATACGTGCGTTGAACGGGTGTTTTTCTGTAGAGTTGGCTTTAGTTTGCAAGCGGAGTTCTCTCCCACCCGCGTCAGCCGCGAAACTTCCTTCGGGAAGCCCCTCCTGTTCAGGAGTCAAGGTTGCCGGGTACCTGGTCGGGCACTACCTCGGACTCCGGTCCGCAGGAAGTGCATGTTGCCCCATTGAGGGCGGCAGTTCCGATCTCGAGGCCTTCGATTGCTCCGGCAATTGGGGGCCTTCTCTTTTTGCCGGTGGAATACCCCTCACGAACACAGGAGCTTTAACATTAGCGAGCCAAGAATCAATGAGCGTATCCGCGTCCCCGAGGTGCGGCTGGTCGGCCCTGCAGGCGAACAAGTAGGAATTGTCCGTATTGAGGATGCCCTGCGTTTGGCTGCCGAGTCCGATCTTGATCTCGTTGAAGTTGCACCGCAGGCGAAGCCTCCGGTGTGCAAGCTGATGGACTTCGGCAAGTACAAGTACGAAGCCGCTGTCAAGGCACGCGAGGCCCGGAAGAACCAGACCAACACGGTCCTGAAGGAAATCCGTTTCCGCCTGAAGATCGACACCCACGACTACGAAACGAAGCGCGGCCACGCGCTCCGCTTCCTCGGTGCCGGCGACAAGGTCAAGGCCATGATCCAGTTCCGCGGCCGCGAGCAGCAGCGCCCCGAGATGGGCATCCGCCTGCTCCAGCGCTTCGCCGACGACGTCGCCGAAGTTGGTGTGGTGGAGTCCAGCCCGCGCATCGATGGCCGCAACATGGTCATGGTGGTTGGCCCGCTGAAGAACAAGGCCGAAGCCAAGGCGGAGGCCCGCCGCGCAACGCAGCGCGCAGAAGCCAAGGCTGAGAACGAAGCCAAGGCTTCGGGACGCGTCGATGTCTCCGGTGGCAACGCCCCGCTGACCCAGACGCTGTCGGACCTCCTGCCGGAAGGCTACGTCGTATCGTCGGAGGCACCCGCAGCGGAGGCCCCCGTCGAAGAAGCCAAGGTTGACGAGACCAAGGTCGAAGAGACCAAGGTCGAAGAGACCAAGGTTGAAGAAGCCAAGGTTGAAGCGGCTCCGGTCGAAGAGACCAAGGCCGACGAGGCCCCCGCCCAGGACGCGGCGGCGGAAACCGCTCCGAAGGCAGCCGAGGAGCCGGCAGCAGCGAAGGCTCCGGCCGCTCCGAAGGCAGCCGAGAAGCCGGCAACAGCGAAGGCTCCGGCGGCTCCGAAGGCAGCCGAGAAGCCGGCAGCAGCGAAGGCTCCCGCGGCTCCGAAGGCCGCTCCGGCCCCGGCGGCAGCGAAGGCTCCCGAGGAAAAGGCAGCCGCTCCGGCAGCAGCGCCGAAGCCGGTTGCTGCTCCGAAGCCGGTACCCAGGCCCGCAGCGCCGAAGCCCGCCGCACGGCCGGCCGCCCCCCGGGCAGCCGCCAAGCCTGGCACCAAGAAGACCAACTAGTTCACGGCTGCCGGACAGCAATGTCCGGCAGCAGGCAACCAGCACGCCGCCCGCAGGGGTGGCTGCACGAAAGAGCTGCAGACTTTTCTGCGGATACGTAAGGAGATCGGTTCCCATGCCGAAGATGAAGACCCACAGCGGTGCTAAGAAGCGCTTCAAGCTGACCGGTACCGGCAAGCTGCGCCGCCAGCAGGCCAACCGCCGCCACTACCTCGAGCACAAGTCCTCCCGGCTGACCCGTCGCCTTGCCGGCGACAAGATCGTCTTCAAGGGCGACGCCAAGGTCATCCGGAAGATGCTCGGCATCTAAGTTCCAAGTTCTCTGACTGTTCGCCACCTGGCAGCAGTCAACTACCAAAAAGGCTTCTCAGGCCAGCCGGACCGTTCCGGCAGTAGACGCTTGGGATCAGAAATTTTCTAAGGAGTACGCACGTGGCACGTGTGAAGAGGGCGGTTAACGCCCACAAGAAGCGCCGGGTTATCCTCGAACGCGCAAAGGGTTACCGCGGACAGCGTTCACGCCTGTACCGCAAGGCAAAAGAGCAGCTGCTGCACTCGTTTGTGTACAGCTATGGTGACCGCAAGAAGAAGAAGGGCGACTTCCGCCGTCTTTGGATCCAGCGCATCAACGCTGCATCCCGCGCCAACGGCCTGACCTACAACCGCCTGATCCAGGGCCTGAAGGCCGCTGAGGTTGAGGTTGACCGCCGTATGCTGGCCGAGCTGGCCGTTTCCGACGCCAACGCCTTCGCCGCGCTGGTCAAGGTCGCCAAGGACTCGCTGCCTGCCGACACGTCCGCTCCGGCCGTCCAGGCTGAGGCTGCTCCGGCTCCCAAGGCTGCCAAGAAGGCTCCCGCGAAGAAGCCTGCTGCCAAGAAGGCCGCCGACGAGGCTGCAAAGTAGTTCCTCCCGCAGTTGAAAGACTGCCTCGTTCAAGAGCCGGCTGGAATAGCCACTAAGGTTCTTATATGAACGAAACCGGGCGCCCGCAAGACTTTCCACTCTCCAACCCCCGAGCTGATCGGATGAGGAAGGTGGCACAGCTTGCCGGGCGCCCGGCCCGTTTAAAGCGTCGCGAGTTCCTGGCCGAAGGCCCGCAGGCGGTCCGAGAGGCCTTGGTCCTGCACCGGAAGAGGATCGCCGCGGGGGAGCCCGGCATCGTCTATGAGGTGTACGCCACCGAGGCCTGCCTGGACCGCCACCCGGAGCTGGAGCAGCTGGCCGAGGGAACCCACGCGCACCTCGCAACCGACGAAGTGATCGCTGCGATGGCGGATACCGTCACGCCACAGGGCATCGTCGCCGTCTGCGGCTTCCTGGACGTCAGCCTTGAGCACGTGCTCGACGCCGGCCCGCGGCTGATTGCCGTCCTGTGCCAGGTCCGCGACCCCGGCAACGCCGGCACCGTGTTGCGGGCGGCCGACGCCGCCGGCGCCGACGCCGTCATCCTGACCGGCTCGAGCGTGGATATCTACAACCCCAAGGCCGTGCGGTCGACGGCGGGTTCCCTGTTCCATCTGCCCGTCGTCCTCGGCGCGGAGGTCGAGGAAGTCGTGGCCCGCTGCCGGGAGCGTGGCGTCGGCGTGCTGGCCGCGGACGGCAAGGGACAACTGGACCTGGACCGTCTCCAGGACGAGAACGCCGCCCGCCGCCTGGGGGCCTCCGCCGCCGAATCGGTGTATGCGTTGGAACAGCCGACCGCCTGGCTCTTCGGCAACGAGGCCCAAGGCCTGTCCGAGGACGAGATCGCGCTGGCCGACCACCGGGTGGCCGTGCCGGTGTACGGGGAAGCGGAAAGCCTGAACCTCGGCACCGCAGCCACCGTCTGCCTGTACGCCAGCGCCCGCTCCCAGCAAACCCCCTAGCCGCCCGGCAGGAAACCAGCGGGTCCGGCAGGAATTCCTGTCCAAAAAAAGCAGGCCAAACGAACGGCGGGGCCCACCGAATGGTGAGCCCCGCCGTCGTACTGTCACTGCCGCCCCCACACAAAGTGTGCGGCCAGTGCCTTGAAGAATTAGGTGGTGGTCTTGTTGCGCCCTGTGATGGCGCCGTAGATGAGCGCGGCCGCGAGGCCACCGACGATGGCCAGGAGCCAGGAACCGAGATTCCAGAATTCCATCTTGCCGCCGCCGAACAGCAGGTCCCCGATCCAGCCGCCAACAATTGCGCCGACGACGCCGAGCACGAGGCTGGTAACCCAGCCGCCACCGACCCTGCCGGGCAAGAGTGCCTTGACGATTGCACCCACTATGAGTCCGAGAATGATCCAGCCAAGAAAGCCCATGTCTCCTCCTACATATTTTTCGGCATCCAAATTGTGAATACCGAATATGGCTTCAAGCTAACATAGGGCGGATTGCTTGTCAGCAGGGGACTACCCAATCGTTACGTGGCAGCGTTGGTCCCGCCGCGGTTCGGCGCCGGCCCGGAAACCGGTACGGTATTCCTTGTGGGCGCTGGGTTCTTCCGGTGTTCGCATACACCCCGGAAGAACCCCATAAGGAGAAGCTCACGTGGCTGCAAATGGCGGTACCAAGGCGATTCTCGCGGCGCTGGCCGCAAACCTGACCATCGCCGTTTTGAAGTTCGTCGCCTACTTTCTGACGCTGTCCTCGTCCATGCTGGCCGAGGCGATTCACTCCCTCGCGGACTCCGGCAACCAGCTGCTGCTCCTGCTCGGCGGCAAACGCGCAAAGCGGGAAGCCAGCCCCGAGCACCCCTTCGGCTACGGCCGCGAGCGTTACATCTACGCCTTCATCGTTTCGATTGTGCTTTTCAGCGTCGGCGGCCTGTTCGCACTGTACGAGGCCTGGGGAAAAATCCAGCACCCGCACGCCATCGAAGGGGACTTCTGGTGGGTGCCGCTGGCCGTCCTGATCGGCGCGATCATTGCCGAGTCCTTCTCGTTCCGGACAGCGATCATCGAATCCAACCCGCTCCGCGGGAAGCAAAGCTGGGTTAAATTCATCCGCAACGCCAAGCAGCCTGAACTCCCGGTCATCCTGCTCGAGGATTTCGGTGCCCTCGTGGGCCTGGTGTTCGCGCTCTTCGGCGTGGGCCTGACGCTCCTGACCGGGAACGGCATCTGGGACGCCCTCGGCACCGCGATGATCGGTCTGCTGCTCGTGTCGATCGCCGTGGTCCTGGCCATGGAAACCAAGTCGCTGCTGCTGGGCGAGTCGGCCACCCGCGATGACGTCGCCAAGATCCGCAGCGCGATCGAGGCCGGCGGCACCAGCATCATTCACCTCAAGACCATGCACCTTGGCCCTGAGGAGCTCTTGGTGGCGGCCAAGATCAGCATCGGCCGCTCGGACTCGGGCCAGGACATAGCGAAGGCGATTGATGACGCGGAGGTCCGGGTCCGCGAAGCCGTCCCGATTGCCCGGGTCATCTACCTGGAACCGGACGTGCAGCGCGTCAGCGCCCCCTAAGCCGCCCGGCCCCTAGGGAGAACGGAAGCCACTAGGGATAACGGAAGCCACTAGGATAGCGGCAGCCGACAGATGGAACGGCGGCCCCTCAACGAAACAGCAGTCCGGTCCAGTGCTTCACTGGACCGGACTGCTGTTCTTTTTGGAGAATTTGGGCGCTGGTACCTCGGTCTCGGCCTCTGCCTCTTCCTCTGCCGTTGCCGTGGCTGTTCTGCCGGGGTACCTCTGCCGCGGCTGTTGCGCCGCGGCGGCGGGGTGGCTAGGAGGCCAGCGGCCGCCGGCGTTCTACGGCGCCGCTGAAGGCGGCGACCCCGAGCCCCAGCACGGCCAGGACGGCGCCCACGAGCGCGGGAGCGACGTATCCCCAGCCCCAGGCGATCACCAGGCCGCCCAGGAAGGCACCGAGGGCGTTGGCGACGTTGAGCGCAGCATGGTTCAGCGAGGAGGCCAGCGACGGTGCATCCGGGGACGCATCGAGCAGCCTCGTCTGCAGGGCGGGAACGAGCATGGACCCTGCGGCGCCAACGACGAACACCATGACCAGCGCGGACCAGGCCCAGTGGACGCCCACGGCATAAACCACGAGTGCCACCGCCGTGCCGGGCAGGACCCAGTAAATCGTGCCCATGACGGACTTGTCGGCGATCCGGCCGCCAACGATGTTGCCCACCACCATGCCCACGCCGTACAGCGCCACGACCAGCGGCAGCCAGATCGCCGGGAGGCCGGCGACGGAGGTCATGGTGTGCGAAATGTAGGTGTAGGTCGCGAAGAACCCGCCGAAGCCGACGATGCCGACCAGGATGGCAAGCCACACCTGCAGCCGCTTGAGCGCGCCGAGCTCCCTGCGGAAGCTGGCATCGGCGTGCGGTTTCTGGAACGGGACAAACTTCCACAGCATGAAGAGCGTAATGATGCCGATCAGGCCCACCAGCAGGAACAGCAGCCGCCACCCGTAGCTCTGGCCCAGCCAGGTGGCGAAGGGGACGCCAATGACGTTGGATACTGTCAGCCCCGCCATGACCATCGAAATGGCCCAACCCCGCTTGGTCGGCGCCACCAGGGAGGCGGCAATCACGGCCGCGACCCCGAAGAAGGCGCCGTGGGGGAGTCCCGCGGCGAACCGGGACACCAGCATGGAGCCGTAGTCCGGGGCGAGGAAGGAACTGAGGTTGGCGACGCTGAAGAAGAGCATGAGCCCGAGGGCCAGATACTTCCGCGGGAGTTTGGCTCCCACCGCGGCCAGCACCGGCGCGCCGATCACGACGCCGAGGGCGTAGGCCGAAATCAGGTGACCTGCCTCGGGCGTGCTGATGTTCAGGCCCTGTTCGATCTCCTTGAGCAGGCCCATCATGGTGAATTCCGTGGTGCCGATGCCAAAGCCGCCCATCGCGAGGGCAATGATTGCCAGGGCAACGTGACGGGTGCCGGTCTTGGTCGGCGCCGGGGCGTGTGTGGTGGTTGTCATTCGTCTTTTCGGAGAGATTTTCCGGGAGAGACCGGATGGATCGGACAGATAAATATGCTTTTAAGAACCGGGAGGGGGCGCCGAATATTCCGGAAGGTGTCGTGGCGGCCGCCTCCACCATTGTCCCCTACCTGAGCCGGCCCCGGCCCCCGGCCTCGAGCGCCGGACCCTGCGCCCGCCTTAGACTTGAGGGCGTGACTGGACTCATAGGCGTCGTTGGCGGCGCAGTAGTGGACTCGCTGGCCGACCCGGGCATGCTCCTTGTGGCCCGGCGCACGGCGCCGCCGCAGTTTGCCGGAATGTGGGAGTTCCCGGGCGGAAAAGTCGAAGCAGGAGAGGCCGCCGAGGACGCCTTGCACCGCGAGCTCCAGGAAGAACTGGGCGTGCTGGTGCGGCTCGGGGCGGAACTGCCCGCGGAAACCGCCGCGGGCTGGCCGCTCAACGCGAAGGCGGCGATGAGGGTCTGGTTCGCGGAGCTCGCGCAGGGAGAACCCCGGCCGCTGGAGGACCATGACGAATTGCGCTGGCTCGACCTCCGCAATCCGGCAGGGGTCCTGGACCTGCCGTGGATCCCGGCGGACCTCCCCATCGTCGAGGCCCTCCTGGCGGCTGTGCAGGCCACCGGGACTCGCGGAGTGGAAGCGGGGCTGGGCCGCTGACCGGACTCGCCGCCGCGCTTCGGGAGCCCGCCTCTCGCCAAACCGTCAGGCATGTGCCTACTCTGATCCCAACCGAGAGGAGTGGCCCGTGCAGGTCGGTGTCGGACGAGAGCAGCGAGCCGGAGAACGTCGCGTCGCGGCCACACCGGAGACGGCCCGGCAGCTGACAGCGCTCGGGCTCCATCTCCTGGTCGAGAGCGGTGCCGGCACCGAAGCAGGCTTCGCCGACGCCGCTTTCAAGGAGGCCGGCGCGACGGTGATCTTCGAGCTCCCGTTCGAGGCCCTGGACGTCCTGTTGCATGTCCGCCCGCTCACCCCGGAGGCCGCGGCCCGGCTGCGGCCCGGCACCGTCACCATCGGGCTGGCTTCGCCGTCCTCGGAACTGCCAACCGTCCGGGCACTCGCCGCGGCCGGGATCACCTCTTTCGCCCTGGAGCTGCTTCCGCGGATCTCCCGGGCGCAGTCCATGGATGCGCTCAGCTCCCAGTCCCTGGTCACGGGCTACCGCGCCGTGCTGGAAGCCGCCGTCCGCTACCCGCGGTTCTTCCCGCTCTACATGACCGCCGCCGGTACCATCCCGCCGGCGAGGGTGCTGGTCCTTGGCGCCGGCGTCGCCGGGCTGCAGGCAATAGGCACGGCGAAGCGGCTCGGCGCCCGGGTCTCGGCCAACGACATCCGGGCCGCCTCCGCCGAGGAAGTCGCCTCGATGGGTGGCACCTTCATCAACCTGGACATCGATGCGGCGGCAGACGGAGCCGGAGGCTACGCCCGTGCCCTCGGCGAGGACCGGGCGCAACGCCAGCGCAGCCTCCTGGCCCCGCATGTCGCGGCGGCGGACGTCCTGATCACGACGGCCGCCATCCCCGGCCGGGCCGCTCCCTTGCTGGTGACCACCGCCATGGTGGCCGGCATGCGGGCGGGGTCTGTCGTCGTCGACCTCGCCGCGGAGTCCGGAGGCAACGTCGAAGGCGTGATCGCCGGCCAGGACGTGCAGGTGCCGGTCGACGGCGGATCGGTCACGCTCGTGGGTTTGCAGGACGCGGCATCCGCCATGCCCTCGGATGCGTCCCGGCTTTTCGCCCGGAACGTCAGCAACTTCCTCGCGCTCATGACCGACTGCGGCTCGGTGGCCCCGGACTTCGACGACGACGTGGTCGCCGGAACGTGCCTGACCCACGGCGGCACGGTGCGGCACGCCCCCACCGCGGAAGCATTGGAAAGGGAGGCGTGATGGGCCCCGTCGTGTTGCTGACCGTGGTGGTTCTCGCGGTGTTCGTTGGCTTCGAAGTCGTCTCCAAGGTCACCAGCAAACTGCACACGCCGCTCATGTCCGGCGCCAACGCCATCCACGGCATCATCCTGGTCGGCGCCATCATCGTGGCCGGACAGGCCAGTGACCCGTGGGTCCTCGGCATCGCGCTCCTGGCCGTCGTCCTGGCCACCGTCAACCTGGTGGGCGGCTTTGTGGTCACGGACCGGATGCTGGAGATGTTCAGCGCCCACAAGCGGACACGCATCCCCGCCTCAAGCGGCGCCGCCAAGGCTGGCGGAGCCGCGGGCGAAGGACACCCCGGCGAGGGGAGCTCCGCCGACGCGGCGGGGGAGTCCAAATGAGCCTCCTGAGCCCCGAATGGACAGCCCTGCTCTACCTTGTGGCCGCCGTCTGCTTCATCCTGGCGCTCAAGGGACTCAGCTCGCCACGAACGGCCCGCCGCGGCAACGCCATCGGCGCGGCCGGGGCGCTCCTCGCCGTCGTCACCGTCTTCCTCTCCGCGCGGCTGGAGAATGTTCCGCTCATCCTCGCGGCCATCGCCGTGGGGTCCGCGATTGCCTTCCCCGTGGCACGGCGGGTGCAGATGACCCAGATGCCCCAACTCGTGGCGCTCTTCAACGGCGTCGGGGGCGGGGCCGCGGCGCTCGTCGCCGTGCTGGAACTTGGCCACCAGGAAGATCCCTGGGTCCGCCTGGCCGTGGTCTTCACCATGCTGGTGGGGGCGGTGTCCTTTGCCGGCTCCGCGGTGACCGTGGGCAAGCTGCAGGAGCTCATCAGCACCCGTCCGCTGCTGTTCCCCGGGATGCCCTGGGTGATGGGGGCCGTCCTGCTGGGGGCGGTCTTCTCAGGAGCTCTGGTGGTCGTGACCGGGTCGCTGGGCTGGTCGCTCGCATTGCTGGGCCTGGGCCTCGCGGCCGGGCTGCTCCTGGTGCTGCCCGTGGGCGGGGCGGACGTGCCGATCGTGATCTCCCTGCTGAATGCGTTCACGGGGCTGGCGGTGGCAGCGTCGGGCGTGGTCCTGGGCAATGTCCTGCTGCTGGTCGCCGGGACGCTCGTGGGCGCGAGCGGCACCATCCTGACCAAGGTCATGGCCTCGGCCATGGGGCGCGGAGTCGGCGGAATCATGTTCGGGGCGTTCAAGGGCGGCTCGACGGCGGGTTCCACCGCCCTGAGCGACCGGCCAGTGCGTTCCTCGTCCCCGGAGGACATTGCCGTCCAGCTCGGCTACGCCCAGCGGGTGGTGATCGTTCCCGGTTATGGGCTCGCCGTGGCCCAGGGCCAGCACACTGTGGCGGAGCTTGCCACGGCCCTGGTCGCGCGCGGCGTGGACGTCGTGTTCGCCATCCACCCCGTGGCGGGACGCATGCCGGGCCACATGAACGTGCTGCTGGCCGAGGCCAACGTGCCGTACGAGTCACTGCGGGAGCTCGCGGAAGTCAACCCCGAATTCGCGACCACGGACATCGTTCTGGTAGTCGGGGCCAACGACGTCGTCAACCCGGCGGCCAAGTCCTCGCCGGGTTCGCCGATTTACGGGATGCCGATCCTGGAAGTGGTGCAGGCCCAGCAGGTCGTGTTCCTGAAGCGGTCCATGCGCCCGGGGTTTGCCGGCATCGAGAATGAGCTCCTGCACGATCCCAAGACCACCCTCCTGTTCGGCGACGCCAAGGATTCGCTGGCGAGGGTGCTCGGCGCGGTCAAGGCGCTCTAGGCATCCTGCGCCCGGCGGCTCAGGGCGCTTTCCGCTCCGGCAGCCCTGCTGCGCAGGGGACCCATGGCTCCGTGTGCTTGAGGTGGAGCGGACTTCAAAACAGTGTGGGCTGGGCCGTGCCGGAACGGGCAGCGCCGGCGTGGCGTGGGCTTGCGTGCCCCGCGGTGTCCGGGATGCTCCCGGCCGGGTACTGGGCTTCTTCCTCCCGGGCGTTGTCATGGTCGCTGCCCCCGTCAAGGTCCCGGTGGCTGAAGCCCTGCGAGCCGGAGAAGCCGTGCAGGTCCTTGAAATACCGGACCCGTCCTGCCAGCCACGCGCGGTATTCCTTGGATGCGTATGACCCGCTGCCGTACAGGCGGCGGTACTTGCCCGCCAGTTGCGGATGTTCCCGGGCGATCCACTGCATGAACCATTCACGGGTGCCCGGCTTCAGGTACAGCGCACCGGCCGTGACCCCTGTGGCGCCGGCCGCCGCGAGGGCCCCGAAGAGGGAATCGAGGGCCTCATCACTGTCGGAGAGCCACGGCAGGATGGGCATGGCCATGACGCCGCAGGGCAGGCCCGCTTCCCGCAGACGGGAGATGAGCTTCAGCCGGGCCCGTGGCCCAGGCGTGCCAGGCTCCACGGCCTCGGACAGCTGCCCGTTGGTCATGGCCAGCGAGATGCCCACCCCGACCGGCACTTGCGCCGCCGCATGCTTGAGGAGCGGGATGTCCCGGGCCAGGAGCGTGCCCTTGGTGAGGATGGACAGGGGAGTGCCGGAATCGGCCAGGGCACCAATGATGCCGGGCATGAGCTGGTAGCGGCCCTCGGCGCGCTGGTAGGGGTCGGTGTTTGTGCCAAGGGCCACGTGCTCGTGGCGCCAGGACGGCTTGGCCAGTTCCTTGCGCAGGACTTCGGCGGCGTTGATCTTGACCACCACTTGGCTGTCAAAGTCCAGGCCGGCGTCGAAGTCAAGGTAGGTGTGGCTCTTCCGGGCAAAGCAGTAGACGCACGCATGGCTGCAGCCGCGGTAGGGGTTGATGGTCCAGTCGAACGGCATCCGGGAACCGGCGACCACCTTGTTGAGCACCGATTTGGCGGTGACCTCATGGAAGGTGATCCCGGCAAATTCCGGGGTGGAGACCGTCCGCACGAGTCCGGCCAGCGGCAGCAGGGCAGCCGTGGGCGAAGCGGCGGAAACGGCGGCCGGGGAATCGCCGCGCTCAAGTGCTTGTGCGTCCCATCTCATGCCTACATTCGAATATATGTTCGACTGTATGTCAAGGATGCTGACGGGCGAGGCGGCGGCCGGTTGCAGCATGGGGCGGCCTGTGCAGCTGCGGGGATCGGGGCTTATGAAGCCAGCCGCTCACGGGCGTTGTGATCAGGGCCGGTCGGTTCAGTGGCGCGTTTGGTCTGGTTGACCTCGGCCCACACCGCATCGAGGGAGAGTCCGAGGACGCCGGCGATAGCGGCGATGGTCGGGAAGGCGGGGGTCGCTACGCGGCCCGTCTCGATCTTCCGGAGGGTCTCCGGTGAGACGCGTGCATCGAGTGCGATGTCGAGCATCGAGCGTTCCCCCCTGGCGCGGCGCAACAGGGCGCCGAGGCGCTGTCCGCGCTCGATCTCTGCGAATGTGAGGGGCAACCTGACCATGGCTTCGATTATACCGGGATAATATGACCGGTATAGTTATTGGACACGTGAGAAAGGCGCCGCATGATCGAGATCCTGAATCCCACCGAACTTGCCCGGGCCAAAGAAACAGGCGCCCTTGTAGCTGACATCCTGCAGACGCTGAAGAACCGCAGCACGGTCGGCGCGAACCTCCTGGACCTCGACCGATGGGCGCAGGCCATGATCGCCGAGGCTGGTGCGCAGTCCTGTTATGTCGACTACGAGCCGTCCTTCGGCCGCGGGCCGTTCGGACACTACATCTGCACGGCCGTCAACGACGCCGTGCTCCACGGACTCCCACGCGACTACACGCTGGCAGACGGCGACCTGCTGACACTCGACCTCGCCGTCTCCAAGCGGGGAGTCGCAGCAGACTCCGCCATCAGCTTCATCGTGGGCGACTCAAAGCCCCCGGGAAGCGTCGCGATGATCAGCGCGACCGAGCGCGCGCTCGGCGCAGGGATAGCCGCTGCCCGGCCCGGAGCCAGGATCGGCGACATCTCCCATGCCATCGGCTCGGTCCTTGGCGAGGCGGGGTACCCGATCAACACCGAGTTCGGGGGCCATGGCATCGGATCGACCATGCACCAGGACCCGCACATTCCCAACACCGGACGGCCGGGCCGTGGCTACAAGCTGCGCCCCGGGCTGCTGCTCGCACTGGAGCCATGGGTCATGGCCGACACCGCTGAACTCATCACCGACGCCGACGGGTGGACGCTCCGAAGCGCGACCGGCTGCCGGACAGCACACAGTGAGCACACGATCGCCATCACCAACGACGGGGCCGAAATCCTCACCCTGCCGACGCGGACACACGCATGAGGCCGGAGCGACACCTGCCCCGGCGGCCAAGTGTGGACGGGGCCGGGTCGAGGGTGCCGCGGGGTGCCGCCTTACCGCGGCAGTGGGAGGGCGTTGTTAGGCTGGGGCGATGATTCTCCTGACCGGGTTTGAGCCATTTGGCGGCGATACGGCCAATCCGTCGTGGGCAGCGGCCCGTTCGGCGGCACGGCTGCTCCAATCCGAAGGGCTGGATGTCCAGGCGGTGGAATTGCCATGCGTCTTCGGCGAGTCGGCCAAGGTGCTGGCGGAGGCCCTCGAGCGTTTCACGCCGGAGCTTGTGCTGTGCGCCGGCCAGGCCGGCGGGAGGGCGCGCATCTCGCTGGAACGGGTGGCCATCAATTGTGACGACGCCCGGATTCCGGACAATGCCGGCAATCAGCCCGTGGACGAAGCCGTGGTCCCGGGCGGACCGGCAGCCTATTTCACGTCGCTGCCGGTCAAGGCGGCGCTCGCGGCGTTGAGCGCAGAGCAGATCCCGGCCGAAGTGTCCCAGAGTGCCGGGACCTATGTCTGCAACCATGTCTTCTACGCGCTCATGCACGCCCTGCGGCTACGTCCGGGCACCAGGGGAGGCTTTGTCCACGTCCCCTACGAGGACACGCAGCTTCCGGCCGGGAGCAGTGCCCCCTCGCTGCCGGCCGCCCAGATGGCGGCGGCGCTCGCCGTCGTCGTGCGCACTGCACTGGCGACGACGGCGGATCTAAAGCTCCCTGCCGGCGCAACCCACTAGCCCCAGCCGGTCATCCGGCGCCCGAGCCGGTGGCGGCCGCCGTCGGCGACGCGAAACAACTGCTCCCGCAATTACTGGGCAATCAGTCGAGCAGTTCCCAGACGACGCCGATGGTGGCAGTGACCCCCGACTCACCGGCCTCGACGGTGAGTGAGGTCACGGCCACTTCCCGCTGCATCTTCGCCACGGGGATCGGCGCCTGGAAACCGGTGTGCTGGGTGAGGGACAGGACCCTGCCCAGCCCGGTTCCCGCGAGGGCGGCATAGTGCTCGGCGGTGGTGCGGGCGTCCTGCCAGGCGGCCTCACGGGCCCGGGCTTCGACGGCCGAGGAGTCGGCGAAGCCGAGGGTCAGCCCGTTCAGCCGGACGGCGTCGCCGCCGGCAGCAACCGCCGCGGCAAGGACCTGCGAGGACGCGGACAGCTCGCGGATCCTGACGGTGAGCGTGCTGGAGGCCAGGTAGCCGGTCACGGTCTGGCCCCGGCCATCCTGCCAGTTCAGCTCGGCCCGGACGTTCAGCCCGGAAGTGGACAAGTCCGCGCTGTCCACGCCGCGCTGCCGGAGCTCCGACGTGATGGCGGCCGACCGTGTTCCGGCCTCGCTGTAGGCCTCGGCCACGGTCTCGCGGCGGCATTCAACGCCGATCGACACGGTCAACAGGTCCGGCACCGCCTCGGCGCTGCCGGTTCCTGCAACGGAGATGCTTCGGGGGCTGTCTGTCATGTCAGGCCTCGTAACGTTCAGGGGCGGTCACGCCCAATCTGCGGTGCGTGCGTGGTCTGGTCCCGGGCAGGCCGGGCAGGGGGTAGCCGCCTGCTTCCAGGCCGGCGTGGCGCTCGAAGATGTTGGCGCTGCCCGGGTTGCCCGTGCGCCAGAGGGACCAGCCGGCGGCTATGAAGTACAGCGGAAGGAAGGGCAGCCCGAGGCACCAGGCATATTGGGTGCTGTGGCGCTCCTCGTGGCCCAGCAGCACTGGATTGGCGCGGGCGGATTCCGGTCCGGTTCGGAAGAGGATCACGTTGCCCACGGTGAAGGCCGCAGCAAACGGCAACCGCCAGCGGTAGCGGCCCGCGATCAGCAGTCCGCGCGGACCGGAGCTGACGGTTGTCCGCGCACAGGCTGCCAGCAGCAGGCCCAGCAGGGTGGAGCCGTTGAGCAGGTTGGCGATCTGGCGAAGCCGTTGTCCGGGCGTCATGAGGCCATGGTAGCCGGGGGTGTGCCCGGCAGTCAGGGGGCCGCCGGGATGTCCCGTGCCCTTGGAATTCCGGCGTAAGCGTGCCAGGGGCGGCCGGCACCGCGGCGTCACGTGCGGGGCGGCCATTGCCATGCCGCCGACGGCCGTCTACTAGACTGGGGACAGTGACCACAAGCCTTGCCGAGAACCTGCGCCGCGCCCTGTGCCCGGCGCACGCTGTTGGCATGATCCGACTCGTAGCTAAGAACAGTAGATGACTGAAACTTTGCCGGACGCAGCCGTCCCGAATCCTCTGGATGAAGCCGCCATTACCGCCGCCGTAGACCAGGCCGTTGCCGCCATCGCCGCCGCAGCGACCCTCGATGAACTCAAGGCCGTGCGCCTCGCCCACACGGGCGAGAAGTCCGCCCTGAGCCTCGCCAACCGTGAGATTGGCGCGCTGCCCAAGGACCAGAAGGCCGCCGCCGGCAAGCTCATGGGCGCCTCGAGGGGGCGGGTCAACAAGGCGCTCGCGGACCGGACGGTCGCGCTCGAGGCCGAGAACGACGCGCGGATCCTCGTCGAAGAGACCGTGGATGTCACGGCAGCGCCGCGCCGGCGCACGGCCGGTGCACGCCACCCGCTGTCCACGCTGCAGGACCGCGTGGCGGACATCTTTGTCGGCATGGGTTGGGAAATTGCCGAAGGGCCCGAGGTCGAGTCCGAATGGTTTAACTTCGATGCCCTGAACTTCAAGCCGGACCACCCCGCCCGCGACATGCAGGACACGTTCTTCGTCGAGCCGCCCGAGGCCCACCTGCTCATGCGCACGCACACCTCGCCGGTGCAGGTCCGCTCCATGCTGGAACGGGAGCTGCCCATCTATGTGTTGTGCCCGGGCAAGGTGTTCCGCACGGACGAGCTCGACGCGACGCACACCCCCGTGTTCCACCAGTTCGAAGGCCTGGCCATCGATAAGAACCTGAGCATGGCGGACCTTCGCGGCACGCTGGAGCACTTCGCACGCCAGATGTTTGGTGCGGAAGCCCAGATCCGGCTGCGCCCGAACTATTTTCCGTTCACCGAGCCGTCCGCGGAGCTGGACATTTGGCACCCGGGCGCCAAGGGCGGCCCCAGCTGGATCGAGTGGGGCGGCTGCGGCATGGTCAACGCCAACGTCCTGCGCGCGGCCGGGATCGACCCGGACATCTATTCAGGCTTTGCCTTCGGCATGGGCATCGAACGCACCCTCATGTTCCGCAACGAGGTTGGCGACATGCGCGACATGATTGAAGGCGACGTACGTTTCAGCGAGCACTTCGGGATGGAGATCTAACAGTGCGTATCCCACTTTCCTGGCTGCGCGAATTCGCGCAGGTACCGGCCGAAGCATCGGCCGAAGACGTCATGGCCGAACTCGTCAAGGTCGGCTTTGAAGAAGAAGCCGTCCACCGACCCACGGACACCCTTCGTGGGCCGATCGTCGTGGGCCAGGTCCTGAGCATCGTCAAGGAGCCCCAGACCAACGGCAAGACCATCAACTGGTGCCAGGTCCGGGTTGTCCCCGAGGGCCGCGAGCAGACCCTCACGGGCGAGGGCATCGACCCCTCCGGCGTGCAGGGCATCATCTGCGGCGCCCACAACTTCGTCGAGGGTGACAAGGTGGTGGTCACCCTCCCGGGCGCAGTGCTGCCGGGCGACTTCCACATCTCCGCGCGCAAGACCTACGGGCACCTCTCTGCCGGCATGATCGCCTCCGTCCGTGAGCTTGGCATCGGTGAGGACCATGACGGCATCCTGGTGCTGTCCCGGATCGGCCTCGACCCGGAACTGGGCACCGACGCGATGGAACTGCTGGGCCTCTATGACCAGGCGGCCGAGATCAATGTGACGCCGGACCGCGGGTACGCGTTTTCCATCCGCGGCGCAGCCCGTGAATACGCGCACGCCACCGGCACCGTGTTCACGGACCCGGTCTCCAAGGTCCAGGTTCCGCAGTCGCTCTCCGGCGGCTACGGCGTCAAGCTCAACGACGACGCCCCCATCTACGGCAAGCCCGGCTGCGACCGTTTCGTGGCCCGCACCGTGCGCGGTGTGGATGCCACCCGGCCCACCCCGCTGTGGATGACCTCCCGTCTCCGGCTCGCCGGCATCCGGTCCATCTCCCTGCCGGTGGACATCTCCAACTACGTCATGCTCGAGCTCGGGCAGCCGAACCACTGCTATGACCTGGACAAGCTGGCCGGCGACATCGTGGTCCGGCGGGCCACAGCGGGGGAGAAGATCACCACCCTGGACGACAAGGAGCGCACGCTCGACGTCGAGGATCTGCTGATCACGGACGAATCCGGGCCCATCGGAATCGCCGGTGTCATGGGAGGCGCCCACACCGAAGTCTCGGACACCACCACGAACGTCCTGGTCGAGGCCGCGCACTTCGACGAGGTCTCGATCGCCCGCGCACGCCGCCGGCACAAGCTGCCGTCCGAGGCGTCCAAGCGCTTCGAACGCGGCGTGGACTGGCAGGTGGCCGACGTGGCCGCCCAGCGTGTGGTGGACCTGCTGGTCGAACTCGCCGGCGGAACGGCCGACGAGGCCGGGACCGACGTCGGGACCGCGCCGGACGCCGTCACCATCGAACTGCCGGCAGAGTACGCGGCAGCCCGGATCGGGATCGACTTCACCGAGGAACAGATCCTGAGTTCGCTCGAGGACCTCGGCGCCGTCGTTGCCAGGACCGGTAACGGCTATACGGTGACCGCCCCGAGCTGGCGCCAGGACCTCGAGACCCAGGACGACCTGACCGAGGAAATCGCCCGGCTGGTCGGCTACGACAAGATCCCGGCGACCCTGCCGGTAGCGCCCCCGGGCCGTGGCCTGACCCGCGTCCAGCAGCAGCGCCGCCGCCTGATCCAGGCCCTCGCCGACGCCGGACTCACCGAGGTGCTGGCGTATCCGTTCGTCTCGAAGTCCGCCAATGACACCTTTGGCGTCCCCGCCGAGGGTGCGGAGCGCAAGGCCCTCAAGCTGGCCAACCCGATCAGCGAGGAGCACGGCTTCCTGCGGACCTCCGTGCTGCCGGGCCTGATCGAGGTGGCCAAGCGCAACCACTCCCGCGGCTTCCGCGACCTCGCCCTCTTCGAGGCCGGGCTCGTGTTCCTGCCGGGCGAGAAGCTTGGCACCTCCGCGATTCCGCCGCTCGGCGTCAAGCCCGGCGACGACGTGCTTGATGCCCTGTACGACGGCGTCCCGGACCAGCCGCTGCACCTGGGCGCTGTGCTCACGGGGCACGACTCTCCCGCTGCCCCGGGCCACGCCCCGCGGGCCTGGGACTGGGCAGACGCGGTGGACATCGCCCGGATCGCCGGCGACGTGCTCGGCGTCGAGCTCCTGGTCACGCAGGGCCGGCATCAGGCCTTCCACCCGGGCCGGGCGGCGCAGCTTGAACTGCGCACCGGCGAAGTGGTGGGCTTCGCCGGCGAGCTGCACCCGAAGCTGCTGGCGGCGCACGACATGCCGGCCCGTTCCGTGGCACTGGAACTGAACGCCGACGCCCTCTTCGAGGCCGCCGCCGACGTGATCGTGGCCCGGCACATCTCGACGTATCCGGTGGCCACGCAGGACGTGGCCCTGGTAGTGGCGCAGGATGTCCCGGCGGGGGAGGTGCTGGCTGCGCTGCGTGAAGGCGCCGGCGAGCTGCTCGAGGACGTCGCGTTGTTCGACGTCTACGCGGGCAAGGGCATCGAGGCAGGCAAGAAGTCGCTGGCGTTCAGCCTGCGCTTCCGCGCCGACGACCGCACCCTGACGGCGGACGAGGCCTCGGAGGCCCGTGAAGGTGCCGTGGCCGCCGCCCACGAACGATTCGGAGCGGTGCAGCGCTGAGGACTGCGCTGCTCACGGCGCAGACGTTTCTGAAAGGGGCGGGTCATGGCATCACACCTTGTTGTGCGTGCCTGCCCGCCCTTTCGCGTTCCCGGCGACCCCCGTGTTCCCAGGGACCTGGGGGCGCCCGTGGACGCGGCACCAGCCCTCTATCCGGAACCGGAGCTGGAATGCGACTCGCGCTCCCTGCTGGACGGGGCCGAACTCGTCCGGGCCCGGGCCATGACCCCGCGGACCCGGGAGGACTTCCTGTACGGGCGGCTCGCGCAGCGCCGGTTCGCCGCCGGCCTGCTCGGCGTTCCGGCGTCGGATCTCACCGCCTGGTACAGCTGCCCACGGTGCGGCACCGGCGCGGACATCTCACACGGCCGGCCCGGCTACCTGCTCCGGGGCCAGGCTGCGCCGCTGCTGCTGAGCCTGTCCCGTGCGGCCGGCTGGACGCTACTGGCCGGGGTCGTGGACCCGGACCCGGGTGAGCAGCTGGGCATCGACGTCGAGGACCCGGCCCGGGCGGACTTCGACGGGTTCGACGACGTCGTGTTGACCCCGGCGGAACAATGGCACCTCGCCGGGCTGGCCGGCATCGCGCTGCTGCAGGGCAGGGCGCGCCTGTGGGCGCGCAAGGAGGCCTGGCTCAAAATGCTGGGCACCGGGCTGCAGACGGCCCCGGACACCCTGGACGTGCTGGCGCCGGCAGTGAACGGCCGCGCAGGGCTCCGGGACCTGCCGCCGGCAGAGACAGGCCTGCCCGCTGACCTGGTGGCCGCCGTCGCCCTGGCGGTCCTTCCCTAGTCAGGGCTCCGCGCCCCTGATCAGATCTTGGGCGGCGTTGCCTGCGGGAGCGGCGGCAGGGCGTCGGCGAACAGCCAGGGGTGCAACAGGGCCTCTGCGTCCAGGCCCGTCGTGTGGGCGGCCGCGACGATGAAGTCGGCGGTGGTCACGGTGCCGTGCCGGAAACGGTCCGTCCAGTCGTGCAGCAGGGCGAAGAACGCCAGGTCGCCGCAGCGTACCCGCAGGGCGTGCAGGGCCAGGGCGCCGCGTTTGTAGACCCGGTCGTCAAACATCAGTTCCGGGCCGGGGTCGCCCACCATCAGGTCCTGCGGGGCAGCAGCGAGCTTGCGCCAGGCGGCGCGCGCGCGGGCCGCCGCCGACATGATGCCGGCCTCTTCAGACCAGATCCATTCCGCGTAGCAGGCAAAGCCCTCGTGCAGCCAGATGTCCCTCCAGGTCGCAGTGGTCAGGGAGTTCCCGAACCACTGGTGGGCGAGTTCGTGGGCGATCATCCGCTGTGATTCCCAGTCCTGCCGCAGATGGTTGGGCCCCAGGATGGACAGTGTCTGCGCTTCCAGCGGGATTTCCAGGACGTCGTCGGTGACCACCACCGTGTACTCCGGGAACGGGTACGGCCCAAAGCAGTTCGTGAAGGTCCGCATCATGTCGGGCTGGCGGGCCAGGGCGGCCCGGGCGCCCGCCTGCAGCGACGCCGGCACGGCCACATACTGCGGAACGTGCCCTGAGGGCCGGTCGGCATTGAGGGTCAGGAGCTCGTAGCGGCCGATCTGGACCGTGGCCAGGTACGTGGCCATGGGTTCGGCCTGCTCAAAGACCCACGTCACGCGGCTGGCCCTGCTGGTGCGGGAGAGCATCACCCCGTTGCACACGGCCCGGTAGTTCGCATCGGTGGTCACGGTGATGAGGTAAGTCGCTTTGTCCCGCGGGTGGTCATTGCACGGAAACCAGGAGGCTGCCCCGTTGGGCTGCCCGGCGACCAGCACCCCATCGGAGAGCTCTTCCCAGCCCACTTCGCCCCACACACCGCGGCGCGGCGCGGGGTACCCCTCATAGCGGATGTCCAGCGTGAAGGCCTCGGTGGCGAGCAGTGGGTTGTCGGGGTAGACAACGAGCTGCTCTGCCCGCTGCGTGAACCGGCGTACCCTGCGCCCGTTGAGCTGGATCTTCGTGGCCCGCAAGCCGGCCAGGTCCAGGACGATCGCCGACGTCGGGAGCTGCGTGATGGCGTGCAGGACGGCGTGCCCGGCAAGGCGGTTGCTGCTGACGCGGTAGTCCAGATCGAGTTCATACCGGGTGACGCGGTAGGCATTGGTCCCGTGGCCGGGCATATAGGGGTCCGGGGCGCCGGCTTCCGGGCTCGTCGCCCGGCTGATTTCGCGGCTGATTTCCCCGCTGATGTCCCCGCGGGCGGCGGCGCCGCTGCTGCTTGGTGCGCTGGTGCTCAATGGACGGACCTTCGGTTGTGGTGCTGGTGGACGTGCGCAGGCGCCGGGCCTAACGGGGCCCGGCCGGCGGTGCCGGCCCGTCCCAGGGGCTGACCGGATTGCCCATCCAGTACGTCCCGGCAGGGACGGTTTCGCCCCGCATGACGAGGGACGCCGGCCCCACCGTGCCGCCGCTGCCGATCCTGGCCTGCGGCAGGATGACGCCGTGCGGGCCCATGGTGGCTCCGTCATCGAGCGTAACAGTGTCGATGCTCATGACACGGTCATGGAACAGATGGGTCTGGACCACGCACCCGCGGTTGACGGTCGAATTCCTGCCGAGGGTGACGAGGTCCGCCTCTGGCAGCCAGTAGCTTTCGCACCAGGTCCCGGCACCGATTTTCGCGCCGAGTGCCCGCAGCCACCACACCAGCGCCGGTGTCCCCGTGGCGGCGCGCGCGAACCACGGGGCGCTGACCATCTCAATGAACGTGTCCACTACCTCGTTCCGCCAAATGAAGGAGCTCCACAGCGGGTGCTCGCCGGGGCGGATGCGGCCCACCAGCAGCCATTTGGCCACGACAGCACTGCCCGCGGCCGTGGCCCCGGCGAGCAGGATCACCACCCCGCTCAGGAGAGCGGCGACTCCGTAGTTGAACAGGGCCGCCATCGCGTCGAACGCGAGCATCACACCGACGGCGATGACGACCGTCAGCATGACCGGGACGAACCGGCACAGCTCCCACAGGGCGCGCGCGACCTTCAGCCTCCGGGGCGGCTGGTAGGTCCGCGTGTCGTCCGAGGCGATGGCGGTGCGCCGCAGCCGCACCGGCGGGCTGCCGAGCCACGAGGTGCCGGACTTCGCCTTGGCCGGCGTCGCGGACAACACCGCCACGAGGGAGTTCTTGGGCACGCTGCGCCCGGCCGCCGTCATGCCCGAGTTGCCCAGGAAAGACCGCTTGCCGATCTTGGCCGGGGCTATGTGCATCCAGCCGCCGTCGAGTTCGTACGACGCCACCATCGTGTCGTCGGCCAGGAACGCGCCCTCGCCCACGGTGGTCATCCGCGGGATCAGCAGCACTGTCGAGGCCTCCACGTTGCGGCCGACCTTCGCACCGAGAAGCCGCAGCCAGACCGGCGTAAAGAGGCTGGCGTAGATCGGGAACAGCAGATCCCGGGCCAGATCCAGTACCCGCTCGGTCGCCCAGAYCTGCCACCCGATCCGGCTCCGGACCCGGTAGTAGCCTTCAGCGAGGCCGACGCTGAGGAGCCTCGTCGTGGCCAGGATCAGCAGCAGGTTGGTCAGGAACCATGCCAGCGCCGCCAGCGGGATCGAGAGCGCTATGCCGGGCAGGGCCGCGGGCAGGGAGGAGCTGCCCTGGATGAACGCGAAGATCACCAAGCCCGCGACGGCAGCGGAGACGTAGGGGATGAGCGCCAGCATGGCGGAGGCGGCGGCGAAACCGGCGAACCACAACCGGCCCATCAGCCGGTGCTCGTCCGGGGAGTCCGGCCACGAGTGCCGGGCCTTGCCACGGCGCTCGGCCGGCGACCCGGCCACGAGCTGGCCCGCCTTGACCTTGCCGATCACAGCGGAACCCGGCTCTACCTGCGCCCCGGCACCCACCGTGGCTCCCGGCATCAGCGTGCTGCGGGCCCCCACGCTTGCGCCGGGGCCAATCCGGATGGCGCCGATGTGGACACGGTCGCCGTCGATCCACCAGCCGGACAGATCGACTTCGGGCTCGATATTGGATCCTGTGCCGAGGGTCAGCAGCCCGGTGACGGGCGGCAGCGAGTGCAGCTGGACGTTCTCGCCGATCTTCGCCCCGAGCGCTTTCGCGTAGTAGGGCACCCAGGGCGCGCTGGCGAGGCTGATGGCGCCGGCGAGGTCCTGGATCTGTTCCGCGAGCCAGAGCCGGAGGTGCACCCGCCCGGACCGGGGATAGGTGCCAGGCACCACGTTGCGCAGCAGGATGCGGGCGGCGGCGACGGAGAGCAGCATCCGCCCGGCGGGACTGACGAAGACCAGCCAGGAAGCTCCCACCCACCACCATGAGATCGTTGGCGCGGCGCTGAATCCGGCGACGGCGGCCAGCAGGTTGTTGGCTGCCATCAGATAGGTCAGCCAGCGCATGCCGACCAGGATGTGCAAGGGAACGCCCAGGAGCGTCTGGAAGGCCTGCGACTTCCGCGCGGTGGGCCGGACGGTGCGCTCCTGGGCAGCGACGGCACCACCCTCCGGCAGCGACTGCCGGGCCTCGTCCACCAGGGCGCCCACCCGGGGTGTCGCGTAGATATCGGCCACCGTGATGGTGGGATAGCGGACGCGGAGGGCGGACACGAGCTGCGCGGCGGCCAGCGAGCCGCCGCCGTAGGCGAAGAAGTCGGCATCGAGGCTGGTGACCGGGCTTCCCAGCACGGCGCTCCACTGCTCCACGATCCACTGCGCGTCCTCCGGCAGGTTCAGCGGGGCACCTTCGGCCTCCGCCGCTCCGGTTCCACTGAGCGGCCAGGGCAGGGCGTGGCGGTCCACTTTGCCGCTGGTCTTGGTCGGCAGCGAATCGACGAGCGTCAGCAGCGGAATGAGGGGCGCGGGCAGGCGTTCGCCCAGCAGTTCGCGGGCGGCTGCGAGGTCGATGTCACGGCCCGCGACGGCGGCAAGGTAGCCGACCAGGATCTGGTTGCCGGCCGCGGTGGTCTGCACGGCGGCCGCGGCGCCGGCGATATCCGGCAGGGACTGCAGGGCGGCGTCGATTTCGCCGAGCTCGATCCGGCGCCCGCCGAGCTTGACCTGCTCATCGGCGCGGCCCTGGAAAATGAGGCCTTCTGCTTCGTACCTGACGAGGTCGCCGGAGCGGTAGGCGCGCGGCCAGCCCAGGGACGGCATGGGGGCATATTTTTCCGCGTCCTTGAACGGGTCAAGGTACCGGGCCAGCCCGACGCCGCCGATGATCAGTTCGCCCACCCCGCCTTCGGCGACGGGCAGCGAATCGGCGTCGACGACGGCGAGGTCCCAGCCGTCCAGCGGCAGGCCGATCCGGATGGGGCCGGGCGCGCCGAGCTGCGCGGCGCACGCGACCACGGTGGCCTCGGTGGGCCCGTAGGTGTTCCATACTTCGCGTCCTTCGACGGCGAGCCGTTCGGCAAGGTCGGGCGGGCACGCCTCCCCGCCGAAGATCAGCAGCCGGACACTTTCCAGCGACTCCACGGGCCAGAGAGCGGCCAGTGTGGGGACGGTGGAGACCACGGTGATGCCGTGGCTGATGAGCCAGGGGCCGAGGTCCATCCCGGTCCGCACCAGCGCCCGGGGTGCCGGAACCAGGCAGGCGCCGTGGCGCCACGCGAGCCACATTTCCTCGCAGGAGGCATCGAAGGCAACGGACAGGCCAGCCAGCACCCGGTCCTGCGGACCCACCGGATCGGCCTGCAGGAAGATGCGGGCCTCGGCGTCCACGAACGCGGCGGCTGAGCGGTGCTGGACCGCGACGCCCTTGGGGGTGCCGGTGGAGCCGGACGTGAAAATGACCCACGCGTCGTCGTCGGGGCCGGGCGGCCTCGCGTCGGGGAACGGGCGGGGGTGGTTGCTGTCCGTGACGATCTTCCCGCCGGCGCGGAGGATGCCGGCCACCCTCGCCTCCCCGAAGACCAGTTTGGCCCGCTCGTCGGGATCGTCGGCGTCTACGGGGACATAGGCCGCACCGACCAGCAGCACCGCCAGGATCGAGACGTAGAGCTCGTTGGTGCCCGACGGGATCCGGACGCCGATCTTGTCGCCGGCACCCAGCCCGGCGAGGTGCAGTTTCCGGGCGGTGGCCCGGACCTCGTCCATGAGCTGGGCGTAGCTGAGCGAACGGTGGCCGTCGTCGAGCGCCGAAGCGTCCGGGTACCGGGCGGCAGTATCCCGGACGATGTCTATCAGCGTGCGCTCCGGCGGGGCGGAGAGGGCGCCCGGCAGCTGGGGCTCGTGGACGGTGAGACGGGGAGCGGGAAGACTCTGCACCGCACCGGCGTCGGGGGCTTCACTGGGGGTCAGTCGTTGCTCGGTCACTGGCGCATTGTCCCTGCAGGAGATGAACGGATGGTGTTGCCGTACGGCTTGGGGGACCGTGCAGCTTAGGGGACGAGGATGACTTTGCCGGTGGTGCGGCGCTGTTCAAGGTCCTCGTGGGCACGGGCCGCCTCGCCGAGAGGATAGCGTGCGCCGATCCTGACCTTGAGGCTGCCGTCGGCGGCGGCGGCAAAGACTTCGTCGGAGCGCCAGCGGCGTTCCCGGGCGTCGCGCAGGTAGTGGCCCATGGTGGGCCGCGTGAGGTACAGCGAGCCGCCGGCGTTGAGCCGCTGCGGGTCGAACGGCGGGACCGGGCCGGACGCTGCGCCGAAGAGGACCAGCATGCCCCGGATGCGCAGGGACGCCAGGGAGGCGTCGAAAGTGTCTTTTCCGACGCCGTCGTACACCACATCCGCGCCGGTGCCGTTGGTCAGATCCCGGACCCGGTCGGCGAAACCGTCGTAGCGCAGCACGTGGTCGGCGCCGGCTTCTCGGGCCAACTGCTCTTTCGCGTCTGTCGAAACGGTGGTGATGACATTGGCGCCCCTGGCCTTGAGCAACTGGATCATCAGGAGCCCCACGCCACCGGCGCCGGCGTGGAGCAGCACGGTGTGGCCGGACTCGACCTTGAAAGTTGAGTTGATCAGGTAGTGGGCCGTCACGCCCTGCAGCGGCAGCGCCGCGGCGGTGAAATCATCCAGGCCGTCGGGAACCGGGAGGGCCTTGTCCTCATCGACGAGTGCATAGCCGGCGTAGCAGTCAGCGCCCTCGGCCGTGGCCACCCGGTCACCGGGAGCAAACCCGGTGACGGCGTCGCCGACCTCCTCCACGGTGCCCGCGGCCTCGGAGCCGGGCGTGAAGGGGTAGCTGACCTTGTAGACGCCGCTGCGCTTGTAGGTGTCAATGAAGTTCACGCCCGCGGCCGCGACCTTGACCAGCAGCTGGCCGGGCCCGGGAACGGGTCGGGCTGTCTTGTCGAGTTCGAGGACCTCGGGGCCGCCGGCCTGGCGGGCGACGATTGCGTGCATCATGTGGCTCCTTTTCCGGGCGGGGAATTCTGTCCCGGTCCCTGGGTCCATCCTAGGGACACCGGGGGTAACCATGAAGGGGCCTTCCGTAACCAGCCGTCACGTGATGTTTGGGCCGACGTGGCCCGGAGGCGGCGGGTCCTGCGCGGCCGGCGGCGGTCCGTCCTTTAGTAGCGGCGGGTTACCGTTGCCATCGGGCATTCGAAGTGGCGGCCCGCGGCGAGTCCGACGTCGTTGAGGTAGCGGACAATGATGGCGTAGGACTGCATCAGCGTGGTTTCCGTGTACGGGACCTGGTGCTTGGCGCAGTACTCGCGGACGATCTTGGCGGCCTGGTGCAGCTGCGGGCGGGCCATGTCCGGGAAGAGGTGGTGTTCGGCCTGGCGGTTGAGGCCGCCGAGCAGGATGTCCATGAAGCGGCCGCCCGAGATGTTCCGGGACGTCAGGACCTGGCGGCTGAAGAAGTCCACCCGGCTGTCCGCCGGCAGCACCGGCATGCCCTTGTGGTTCGGCGCGAAGGACGCGCCCATATAGAAGCCGAACACGGCGAGTTGGACGCCGATGAAGGCGAACGCCATGCCCAGCGGCAGGAAGGTGAACGCGAGGACCGGCAGGAGGCTGAGCCGGACCGCGAGGATCGGGATTTCGACCCAGCGGTGCGTGACCTTGGCCCGGCGGACGATGAATTTCACGGAATCGATCTGCAGTCCCAGGCCCACCAGGAACAGGAGCGGGAAGAAGAACCAGCCCTGCTTGCGGGTCAGGAACGCGAGGCGTCCCTGACGGTCGGCTACGGCTTCGGGGTGGAAGGCGATGGGGCCGGGCGCGATGTCCGGGTCCTTGGAGATGACGTTCGGGTGGTTGTGGTGCGCGCCGTGCTTCTGCTCCCACCAGGAGTAGCTGATCCCGGCCACGGAGGTGGCGAGCAGGCGTGCTGCCCAGTCGTTGGCACGGCGGGACGCGAAGATCTGCCGGTGCCCGGCCTCGTGGGCGAGGAAACTCAACTGCGTGCAGATGATGCCGAGGGCGGCGGCGATCAGGAGCTGGAACCAGCTGTCACCGATCAGCGCGAACCCGAACCAGGTGGCGGCCATCAGGAGCACCAGGCTGGCGAACACTGTGATGTAGAACCCGACGCGCCGTTCGAGGAGGCCGGCCGTCTTCACGCTCTTGAGGAGTTCCGAATAGCTCAGGACGACGGCGTTGGGCTGCCGGACCCGCGATGGCGGCCGCGCCGGCGTTTCGGCGGGAAGGGTGGAAGTGGCGGTCATAGGGCGCTTGCCTCGTCACGGTTACGGGCAACGCTGCAGCTGACATTCGCAGCTGCACGGTCTGGATCACCCTTTACCAAGCATACGCCCCCGGGTTTCCGCGGCGGGCCGTTCGGGAGCTTTGGACACACGCCCATCGATGCATAAATATCGGCATCTATGCATACTCTTGCTGTATAGTCGTGCTTATGACTATTTCTGTTGCCGTTTCCGGGGCTAGCGGCTATGCCGGCGGCGAGGTCCTGCGGCTCCTCGCCGGTCATCCCGACGTCACCATCGGCGCCATCACGGCCCACAGCAACGCCGGTTCCAGACTAGGGGAATTGCAGCCGCATCTCCATGGCCTCGCGGACCGGATTCTCGAAGACACCACCGTGGATAACCTGGCCGGGCACGACGTCGTGTTCCTGGCGCTTCCGCACGGGGCATCCGGGGAGATCGCGGCGCAGCTGCCCGCCGGGACCCTGGTCATCGACGCCGGCGCGGACCACCGACTCGAGGACCCGGAGGCCTGGGAGAAGTTCTACGGGTCGGCCCACGCCGGAACCTGGCCCTACGGACTCCCGGAACTGCCCGGCCAGCGAGATGCCCTCCGTGGCGCCACCCGGATCGCCGTCCCCGGCTGCTACCCGACCTCGGCCCTGCTCGCCCTCACTCCCGGCTTCAGCAACCAGCTGCTGGAGGGCGACGACGTCGTGATCGTCTCCGCCTCCGGCACCTCAGGGGCCGGCAAAGCTGCCAAGGTCAACCTGATCGGCGCCGAAGTCATGGGCTCCATGAGCCCCTACGGGGTCGGCGGGGGACACCGGCACACCCCCGAGATCGAACAGGGACTCTCCAAGGCGCTGGGGTCCCCGGTCACCGTCTCCTTCACGCCCACGCTGGCACCGATGAGCCGCGGCATCCTCACCACGGCGACCGCCAGGGTCCGGCAGCAGCCAGGCCGCAGTGTCACTGCCGCGGACCTGCGTGCCGCCTGGGCCGAAGCCTACGACGACGAACCGTTCGTGCACCTGCTCCCCGAGGGGCAGTGGCCCTCCACGAAATCGGTCCAGGGATCGAACCACACGGTCATGCAGCTCTCCTTCGATGAGCACACCGGCCGCGTGATCGTGTGCTGTGCCATCGACAACCTCACCAAGGGGACCGCCGGCGGGGCCGTGCAGTCCATGAACCTAGCCCTCGGCCTGGCGGAAACCGCCGGCCTCAACCTCCAGGGAGTCGCACCGTGAGCATCACCGCACCGCAGGGATTCCGCGCCGCCGGCGTGACGGCCGGGCTCAAGGCTTCCGGGAAGCCGGATGTGGCCCTCGTGGTCAACGACGGCCCGTCCAGGGCCGCCGCGGGGGTCTTCACGTCCAACCGCGTGGCCGCGGCCCCCGTGCACTGGTCCCGCGAAGTGGTCAAGGACGGCCGCGTGGATGCCGTGATCCTCAATTCCGGCGGCGCCAACGCCTGCACCGGGCCCCAGGGGTTCCAGAACACGCACACCACTGCGGAGAAGACCGCCGAGGTCCTCGGCGTCTCCGCCACCGACGTCGTGGTCTGCTCCACCGGACTGATTGGCGAGCAGCTCCCCATGGAGAAAATCCTGGCCGGGATCGGTTCCGCCACCGCGGCCCTGGCCGCGGACGGCGGCCCCGCGGCGGCCACCGCGATCATGACCACGGATTCGGTGTCCAAGCAGGCCGTCTTCACCGGCACGGCCGCGGACGGCACGCAGTTCACCATCGGCGGCATGGCCAAGGGCGCCGGCATGCTGGCCCCGGGCCTGGCCACCATGCTGGTGGTCCTCACCACGGACGCCGACGTCCCGCCGGACGTGCTCGACGCCGAACTCCGCAACGCCACGCGGCTCACCTTCGACCGGGCGGACTCGGACGGCTGCATGTCCACCAACGACACCGTGGTGCTGCTCGCCTCCGGCGCCTCCGGTGCCACGCCGTCCGCCGCCGACTTCGGCACGGGCCTGACCCAGGTCTGCGCCGAGCTGGCCCGCAAACTGATCGGCGACGCCGAGGGCGCCAGCCACGACATCGCGATCCGGACGTTCAACGCCACGAGTGAGCGGGACGCAGAAGTCGTCAGCCGCGCCGTCGCCCGCTCCAACCTGTTCAAAACCGCGATCTTCGGCAAGGACCCCAACTGGGGCCGCGTGCTGTCCGCCGTCGGCACCACCGACGCGGCCTTCGAACCGGACCAGCTGAACGTATCCATGAACGGTGTGCAGATCTGCCGCAACGGCAGCATCGGCGATGACCGGAACCTCGTGGACCTCGAACCGCGCGAGGTCCTGGTCGAAATCGACCTGCAGGCCGGTAGAGCCGAGGCCACGATCCTCACCAACGACCTCACCCACGACTACGTCCACGAAAACAGCGCCTACTCCAGCTAATCCCCCCCCGGAGGGATGAACAGTAGGGACGAACAGAGGACGAACAGCATGAACACCCAGACCCGCGAGACCACCTCCCAGTCCGACGCCCGGGACAAAGCCGCCACGCTGATCGAGGCGCTGCCCTGGATCCAGCGCTTTGCCGGCAGCACCATGGTGATCAAGTACGGCGGCAATGCCATGGTCAATGACGAGCTCCGCCGCGCCTTCGCCGAGGACGTCGTGTTCCTGCACCACGTCGGCATCCACCCCGTGGTGGTGCATGGCGGCGGCCCGCAGATCAACGCCATGCTCAGCCGGCTCGGGATCGAATCCGAATTCAAGGGCGGGCTGCGCGTCACCACCCCCGAGGCCATGGATGTGGTCCGGATGGTCCTCACCGGCCAGGTGGGACGCGAACTCGTGGGCCTGATCAACTCCCACGGCCCGTACGCCGTCGGGATGTCCGGCGAAGACGGCGGCCTGCTCCGCGCCGTCCGCACCGGCACCGTGGTGGACGGCGAAGCGGTGGACCTCGGCCTGGTGGGCGAGGTGGTCGGGGTGAACCCGGAAGGGATTGTGGACATCCTCGCGGCCGGCCGGATTCCCGTGATCTCCACCGTCGCCCCGGAAATCCACGACGACGGATCCACCACCGGTCAGGTACTTAATGTGAACGCGGACACGGCGGCGGCCGCGGTCGCGTCGGCCCTGGGTGCCTCCAAGCTGGTCATCCTGACCGACGTCGAGGGCCTCTACGCCAACTGGCCGGACAGGTCATCGCTCATTTCGTCGCTGACGGCGTCGGAGCTGCGCGAGATGCTGCCGCGCCTCGAGTCCGGCATGATCCCGAAGATGGCGGCGTGCCTGAAGGCCATTGACGACGGCGTCGAGCGCGCCCACATCGTGGACGGCCGCCTGCCGCACTCGATGCTCCTGGAAACCTTTACGACCGCCGGCATCGGCACCCAGGTCGTCCCCGACGAGGAAGTGAACGCATAGTGAGCAGCACTGAACTGAGCCATTCCGCTGAAGGCCGCATCGCTGCGGAGGCCGCCGCAACCGCGCTCGTTGGTCAAACCAGTGGCGCGCAGTGGCTGTCCCGCTACTCGTCCTCCCTGCTGGGCGTCTTCGGCACCCCGCAGCGGGTCCTGGTCCGCGGCGCCGGCTGCCTCGTGTGGGACGCCGACGGCAAGGAATACCTGGACCTGCTCGGCGGCATCGCGGTGAACGCCCTCGGCCACGCCCACCCGTTCGTGACCTCGGTGATCTCCAGCCAGCTGGCCACCCTGGGCCACGTCTCGAACTTCTTCACGAGCCCCACCCAGATCGCCCTGGCCGAGAAGTTGCTGGAACTGTCCAAGGCCCCGGCCGGCTCCAAGGTGTTCTTCGCCAACTCCGGCACCGAAGCCGTCGAGGCGGCCTTCAAACTGGCGCGCCGTAACAGTGGCGCGAGCCAGTCCGCGGCCGCGGAGAATACTGTCGCGGAAAAAACAGCGAAGCCGCGCACCAAGATCATCGCGCTCGAAGGCGCCTTCCACGGGCGCACCATGGGTGCCCTCGCGCTGACCTCCAAGGAGGCCTACCGGGCGCCCTTCGCGCCGCTGCCCGGCGGCGTCGTGCATGTCCCGTTTGGTGACATCGAGGCCCTCCGCGCCGCCATTGATGAGACCACTGCCGCCGTCTTCCTCGAACCGATCCAGGGCGAGGCCGGCGTCCGGCCGCTGCCTGCCGGCTACCTCAAGGCGGCCCGCGAGGCCACGAGCGCGGCCGGCGCCCTGCTGATCCTCGACGAGGTCCAGACCGGCATCGGCCGCACCGGTAAGTGGCTGGCCAGCGAGGACGCCGGAATCGTGCCCGACGCCGTGACCCTCGCCAAGGGCCTGGGCGGCGGCTTCCCGGTCGGCGCGCTCGTCACGTTCGGCCCGGAAACGTCTGCCCTGCTGACCGCCGGCCAGCACGGGACGACATTCGGCGGCAACCCGGTGGCCACCGCCGCCGCCCTCGCCACCCTGCACGTCCTGGAAAACCAGGACATCCTGGCCCACGTCCGGAACCTGGGGGAGCATCTGCGCGCCGGCCTCGCCGGAATCGCCGGCGTGACAGAGGTCCGCGGCGAGGGGCTGCTGATCGGCTTCGACCTCGACGCCGACGTCGCCCCGGGCGTCGTGGCCGCCGGCCTCGACGCCGGGTTCATCGTCAACAGCCCGGGCCCGCGCACCATCCGGCTGGCGCCCCCGCTGATCCTGACCACCGAGCAGGCAGACCTTTTCCTGGCCGCCCTGCCGGCACTGCTCGAGACCGCCAAGACCAACGCTGCAAAGGACGCCAAGTGACCGCCGCCGTGACCGCCTCAGTGCCCACCCGCCACTTCCTCAAGGACACGGACCTCAGCCCGGCCGAACAGGCCGAGGTCCTCGAGCTCGCCGTCCGGATGAAGGCCGCGCCCTACAGCGTGCAGCCCTTCGCCGCGGACGGCAACGGCCGCCGGACGGTGGCCGTCATCTTCGACAAGACCTCCACCCGGACCAGGGTCTCCTTCGCCACCGGCATCGCGGACATGGGCGGCAACGCGCTCATCATCAACCCCGGCGAGGCGCAGATCGGGCACAAAGAATCGGTCGAGGATACCGCGAAGGTGCTCGAACGCATGGTCTCCACCATTGTGTGGCGCACCGGCGCGCATGCCGGGCTCGTCGCCATGGCCGAGAACTCCCGCGTTCCGGTCATCAACGCCCTGTGCGATGACTACCACCCATGCCAGCTCCTGGCCGATCTGCTGACGGTCAAGGAGCACAAAGGCTCGCTCCAGGGCCTGACCATGGCCTACCTGGGCGACTCGGCCAACAACATGGCCAACTCCTACCTGCTGGCCGGCGTGACGGCGGGCATGAACGTCCGCGTCGCCGGGCCGGAAGGCTACCTGCCGTCGCCGGAGATCATCGCCGCCGCCGAGGACCGTGCCGCGGAGACCGGCGGCTCGGTGCTGGTGACGGTTGACGCCGCCGAAGCGCTCCTGGGCGCCGACGTCGTCGCGACCGACACGTGGGTGTCCATGGGCCAGGAGGCGGAGAAGGAAGCGCGGATGAAGCTGTTCCGCGCCTATTCCGTGGATGCCGACGCGATGAAGCTCGCGGCGCCGGACGCCGTCGTGCTGCACTGCCTCCCGGCCTACCGGGGCTACGAGATCGCCGCGGACGTCATTGACGGCCCGCAGTCGGTGGTCTGGGACGAGGCCGAAAACCGGCTGCACGCGCAGAAGGCACTCATGGCCTGGCTCATGCACCGCTCCGGTCTGGCAGTGGTTGACGGTCTGGCGCCACTCGATGGGCCGGCACCGGTGGGCGGCCCGGCCTGATGTCCGTCCAGCCAGCCTCTCCTGGGGCCAGCCCGGCCACCAAGACAGCCCGGCAGGCGCGGATCACGGCGATTCTCACGGGCGAATCTGTCCGTTCCCAGGCCGAGCTCGCGGCGCTGCTCGCGGACGACGGCGTCCAGGTCACCCAGGCCACGCTGTCACGCGACCTCGTGGAACTCGGCGCCGTCCGGGTCCGCGGCAAGGACGGCGTGCTGGTCTACGCCGTCCCGGGGGAGGGCGGCGAACGGGCGGCCAAGAGCGGCGTCACCCAGGAAATCCTCGACGCCCGGCTGACCCGGTTGTGTGGGGAACTGCTCGTCACCGCCGAGGCCTCCGCCAACCTCGTGGTGCTTCGGACCCCGCCGGGCGCCGCGAACTTCCTGGCCCTCGCCATCGACCACTCCGTGATGCCCTCGATCCTGGGCACCATCGCTGGGGACGACACCGTCCTGCTTGTCACCCGGGACCCCCTGGGCGGCGCGGACATCGCCGCACGCTTCCTGCAGTTCGCCGAGGAAGCCGGCCAGTAAGCCACACCATGAGCCCTTCACAGGACCGGGCACCCGGGGTGTGTGACAGGCTTGCAACAGACAGATTTTTCCCAGACTTAAAGCATCACCAAACAACTAAGGAGCATTTCCGTGACTGAGCGTATTGTTCTGGCCTACTCCGGTGGCCTGGATACTTCCGTAGCCATCGGCTGGATCGGTGAAGCCACCGGCGCCGAGGTCATCGCCGTGGCGGTCGACGTCGGACAGGGCGGCGAATCGCTGGAGACCATCCGCCAGCGCGCGCTGGGCTGCGGCGCCGTCGAAGCCTACGTCGCCGACGCCAGCGACGAGTTCGCCAACGAGTACTGCGTGCCCACGCTGAAGGCCAACGCCCTCTACCAGGGCCACTACCCGCTGGTCTCGGCCATCTCCCGCCCGGTGATCGTCAAGCACCTGGTCAAGGCCGCCCGCGAATTCGGCGCCACCACCGTCGCCCACGGCTGCACCGGCAAGGGCAACGACCAGGTCCGCTTCGAAGTCGGCATCCAGACCCTCGGCCCGGACCTGAAGTGCATCGCCCCGGTCCGTGACCTCGCCCTGACCCGCGACAAGGCCATCGCCTTCGCCGAGGAAAAGGGACTGCCGATCGAGACCACCAAGAAGAACCCGTACTCGATCGACCAGAACGTCTGGGGCCGCGCCGTCGAAACCGGCTACCTCGAGGACATCTGGAACGCCCCCACCAAGGACATCTACGACTACACCGCCACCCCGGAATTCCCGCCGGCACCGGATGAGGTCACCATCTCCTTCGAGGCCGGCGTCCCGGTCGCGATCGACGGCGTCAAGGTCACCCCGCTGCAGGCCATCAAGGAACTCAACCGCCGCGCCGGCGCCCAGGGCGTGGGCCGGATCGACGTCGTCGAGGACCGCCTCGTGGGCATCAAGTCCCGCGAGATCTACGAGGCACCGGGCGCCATGGCGCTCATCACCGCGCACAAGCACCTCGAAGACATCACGATCGAGCGCGAGCAGGCCCGCTTCAAGGCGACCGTCGGCCAGCGCTGGGCCGAGCTGGTCTACGACGGCCAGTGGTTCTCGCCGCTCAAGCGCTCCCTCGACGCCTTCATCGAGGACACCCAGAAGTACGTCTCCGGTGACATCCGCATGGTGCTGCACGGCGGCCAGGCAATCGTCAACGGACGCCGCTCCGAGACCTCGCTCTACGACTTCGACCTTGCCACGTACGACACCGGCGACACGTTCGACCAGTCGATGGCGCGCGGCTTCATCGAGCTGTGGGGCATGTCCGCCAAGGTTGCCTCCGGCCGCGACATCCGCGTCGCAGGAGAGTAGCCCCTGTGGCTGAGTCGGAAACCACTAAGTCTGAGGCGACAAATACGGGAGCGCTGTGGGGCGGCCGGTTTGCCGGCGGCCCCGCGGACGCCCTCGCCGCGCTGAGCAAGTCCACGCACTTCGACTGGCGGCTGGCCCGCTACGACATCGCCGGGTCCAAGGCGCACGCCCGCGTGCTGCACAAGGCCGGGCTGCTGGACGACGCCGAACTCGACGGCATGCTGGCCGCCCTGACGCAGCTGGATGAGGACGTCGCCTCCGGCGCCTACCTGCCGGCCGAGTCCGATGAGGACGTGCACGGTTCGCTCGAGCGCGGCCTGATCGAACGCGCCGGTACCCAGCTCGGCGGCAAGCTCCGCGCCGGCCGGTCCCGCAACGACCAGGTGGCCACCCTGGGACGGATGTTCCTGCGCGATCACGCCCGGATCATCGCCCGCGGCGTGCTCGCCACGATTGACGCTCTCGTGGACCAGGCCAAGGCGCACCAGGGCGTGGCCATGCCTGGCCGCACCCACCTGCAGCACGCCCAGCCGGTCCTGCTCAGCCACCACCTGCTGGCCCACGCATGGGCGCTGCTGCGCGATGTGCAGCGGCTGGCCGACTGGGACAAGCGCGCCGGGGTTTCGCCCTACGGCTCCGGTGCCCTGGCGGGCTCCTCGCTCGGCCTGGACCCCGAGGCCGTCGCCGCGGACCTCGGCTTCTTCTCGGCGACGCACAACTCGATCGACGGCACCGCCTCCCGCGACGTCTTCGCCGAGTTCGCCTGGATCACGGCCATGATCGGCGTGGACCTGTCCCGGGTCTCGGAGGAAGTGATCCTGTGGGCCACGAAGGAGTTCTCCTTCGTCACCCTGCACGATTCCTACTCCACCGGCTCCTCGATCATGCCGCAGAAGAAGAACCCGGACGTGGCCGAACTCGCTCGCGGCAAGGCCGGCCGGCTGATCGGCAACCTGACCGGGCTGCTGGCCACCCTGAAGGGCCTGCCGCTCGCGTACAACCGCGATCTGCAGGAGGACAAGGAACCGGTCTTCGACGCCGCCGACACCCTGGAGGTCCTGCTCCCGGCAGTTTCCGGGATGATCGCGACGCTGAAGTTCAACACCGAACGGATGGAAGCGCTGGCTCCCCAGGGTTTCGCGCTGGCGACGGACATCGCCGAATGGCTGGTCCGCCAGGGTGTGCCGTTCCGCGAGGCGCACGAGCTCTCCGGCGCCGCGGTCAAGCAGGCCGAAAGCCGCGGCGTCGAGCTCTGGGACCTCACGGACGAGGAATACGCCGCCATCTCGGGGCACCTGACGCCGGAGGTCCGTACAGTCCTGTCCACCGAGGGTTCGCTCAACAGCCGGAACTCGCAGGGCGGCACCGCACCGGCCGCCGTCGAACGCCAGCTGCTGGCCCTCGAGGGCGAGCTCGCCGGCGTGCGGGAGTACGCCGGCTAGCCAGCACACGCGAGAGGGGCCACGCGGGCAGGGTTCCCTGGCCGAGCTTGCGAGGCKAGGGKGCCGGTGGGGAGTTCCGGCAGCGTCTCGGCCGACGCTCCTGCATTGCCTGCAGGAGCGTCGGCGGATTTCCTGCCAAAAGTGAGGGAGCGTTTGGCGTTTGCCGCCGAAAACTCCCCGCTAGCATTGCGACATGAGCGAATCGTTCCGCCAACTGCTGCRTGCCCTGCCAGACTTCCCGGAAGTGCTCCCGGACTTCGACCCGGGGGCGGCGCCCGCGGACCCCGCGGAGCTGTTCCGGCTGTGGCTGGACGAGGCCCTGGCGGCCGGGGTGCCGCAGCCCAATGCGTGCAGCCTGGCCACCGCCGATGAGCACGGCCGGCCGTCGTCGCGGATGCTGATCCTGAAGGACATCGACGCCGACGGCTGGCACTTCGCCACGTCCCGGAAATCCCGCAAGGGCAAGGAGCTCACGGCCAACCCGCACGCGGCGCTGAACTTCTTCTGGCAACACCAGGGCCGCCAGGTGCGGGTGGCCGGGGACGTCGTGGAGCTGTCCGCGGAAGCCTCGGCCGCCGACTGGCGGGCCCGGCCCGGCGCCGACGACGGCGAAAATGCAGACAATGAAAACACAGACTGGCAGCTCTACGCCATCCGGCCCCGCGAAATCGAATTCTGGCAGGCCCGGCACGACCGCCGGCATATCCGGCACCGCTACGCGCCCCGCTGACCGGGCAACGCTCAGTTAATCCGACTTAATCGGGTGGCTCGGTTTAGGATGGGCGCCATGACCTCAATCACACCAGATAACCTCCGGGCAGAACTGCACCGCGCCGCCGGAGTCGTGGCCGGAATCGCCGCGAAACTGACGGAGCAGGACATCAAAGCGCCGTCGGAACTGCCCGGCTGGAGCCGCGGGCACGTGCTGGCCCACATCTGCGGGATTGCCAACGCGATGGCCCGGCAGCTCGAATTTGCCGCCCGCGGCGAGGGTGTCGAACTCTATGACGGCGGCTTCGAGGGGCGGAACCGCGCCATCGAGATGGCGGCCGGCCACAGCCTCGGGCAGCACCGGGCCGACCTCGACGCAGCGTTGGACCGGGCCCTGCGCGCCTTCGACTCCCTCGACGCGGTCGGCTGGCGTGAGCCCATCACCTACCGCGGAGGAGTCGTGTTCGACGGCGGCCTGGCACTGTGGCGCGAACTCGTCATCCATGCCGCCGACCTCGGCACCGGCCACGGACCGGAAACCTGGAGCCGCCCGTTCTGCGGGCACCTTTTCGATTTCCTCTCCGCGCGGGTACCCGAGGGCCAGCGCTTCGTGCTGCAGCCGCTCGGCCTGCCCGCGGTGGCCATCGGAAGCGGCGGAACATCGACCGTGATCAACGGCATGCTCACGGACATCGCCGCGTGGCTCGCCGGCCGCAACCCCACCCTCGGCAGCCTGCGCGCCACCGCCGCGGCCGACGGCGTCGACCTTCCGAAGCTGCTGCCCTGGCCTGCCGGCGTTCCGGTCAACAACTGAGCCCGCCCGGGCCGGGCGGGCTACGGAATAAGGCTCAGGGCCGTGCCGTCGCGAGGGCTGCTTCGCGTTCCCGGTCCAACAGGCTGCCCTTGACGGCCAGCCCCCAGCGGAAGCCGCCCAGCGTTCCGTCGGTGCGGATGACGCGGTGGCAGGGAACAAACAGGGCCGCCGCATTGAAGGCGCAGGCACTGGCGGCCGCCCGGACGGCCTTGGCGTTGCCGGATAGCTCCGCGTACTCCGTGTAGGTCACCGGGCGCCCCGGCGCGACCGTGCGCAGCACGTCCCAGGCATGGCTGCGGAACGGCCCGGACTTCTGCAGCACCGGCACCCCCATGGCAGGCTCCGGATCGCCGGCATAGAACGCCTCCACGGCCTCGGAGATCTCGCCCAGCCCGGTGACGGTCTCGAATCCGGCCGGAAGCAGGTCAGCGTGGATCTGGCCGGTCAGCTCGCCGGGAACGGCGGTCCAGCCCGACGACAGGACAGCCCCGTCCCGGGCAATGATGGTGAACGGACCGTCCGGGGTGGACATGGTCAACAGCTGGGCTTTCATGGTTTCGCTTCCTTCGGAGTCTGCTTCGGAGTCTGCTTGTGGTTCTGCGTTGGAGCCTGCCTCGGCGGCAGGGACGGCTTGCGCGCCGCGGCCTGGGCAGCCGCTGCTGCGCGCCACAGGTGCATGGTGGCGTAAGAGCGCCAGGGGCTGACCTCACGGAAATCCGGGGCGAGGGTGGCGCCGTCGGGTATCTCGGCGAGTGAACGGATGCCATTGCGGACCGCGGCGTCGTTGGCCAGGAACACATCCGGCGCGCCGATGACCCGCATCGCGACGTATCCCACGGTCCACGGCCCGACGCCGGCCAGGGGCAGGAGTTTGGCCTCCAGCCCCTGCACGTCATCGCCGTAGCCGAAATCGAGGTCGCCCGAGGCCATCGCCGCCGCGGCGCCCCGGACAGCATCGATGCGCCGCTGCGGGCCGCGGAGCAGTTCGAAGCCGGTCCCGGCGATCTGTGCGGCCGTCGGGAACAGCCGGTGGAGGCCGTCATCGGGCACCAGGCTCGTGCTCCCGGCCGCGGAAAGCTGGACCAGGGCGGTCCGCGCGGCGGCCACGGTGATCTGTTGGCCGATCATCGCCCGGATCAGCAGTTCCTGCGGATCAACGGCGCCGGGCATCCGGATGCCCGGCGTGAGCGCCACCGCGGCGGCCAGCCGGGAGTCGGCCTCGAGGGCGGCATCGATGGCGACCGGATCGGCGTCCAGGTCCAGCAGCCGGCGGACCCTGCTCAACAGGGCGGCCAGATCCCGGAGGTCGACGGCGCCGATGGTCAGCACGAGCGGACGCCCGGCCGTGCCGGCGTCGTAATCCACCCGGAAGCGGGCATCGCCGTGCATCAGCCGCAGGGTCCGGGCGTAGGAAGTGGAGGTACCTTCCTCGATCCCGGGGATGGCGCGGACGGCCAGGAAATCAAAGACGCCCGGGTCGAACGGTTCGCGGTACGGAAGGTTGAGCGTGAGCGCTGTGGTGGCCGCGGGGGAGCGGTGATGCCTGGCTGTGGCCCGGAGCGCGGAAGGCGTCATCGCAAAGACCTCGCCGATGGTCTCGTTGAACTGGCGCACGCTGCTGAATCCGGCGGCGAAGGCGATGTCCGAGACTTTCATGGCGGTGGAGACCAGCAGGGTGCGGGCGGTCTGGGCGCGGCTGGCCCGCGCCAGGGACAGCGGGCCGGCACCGAGTTCGTGGCTGAGGATCCGGTTGAGCTGGCGCGAGGAGTATCCGAGCCGGGCCGCGAGCCCCTCGACGCCGTCGCGGTTGATCACGCCGTCATTGATGAGCCGCATGGCCCGGCCGGCGATATCGGAGCGCACGTTCCAGGCCGGCGTACCCGGCACGGCCTCGGGCAGGCAGCGTTTGCACGCACGGTAGCCGGCGTCGTGCGCCGCGGCGGACGTTTCATAGAACGTGACATTGTCCGCCTTGGGCGTCCGCGCGGGGCACGATGGCCGGCAATAGATGCCGGTGGTCCGGACAGCTGTGTAGAACTGCCCGTCGAATCGGGTGTCCCGGGCATCGATTGCCCGGTAGCGCTGCCAGAAGTCCATCACCCCATCCTGCCAGCTTCGCGGAGCAGCTGCTAGCGGAATTCGGACGCGGCCGTCCTCACCTTTGGCGGTGTTTGTTAAAGTCTGAGCATGACTTCCAGCCCGCTTCCTGCCGAGTCCGGCGCGGCCGTGTCCGTCCGCGAGCTGCTCTCGGCCGATGCCCGGCACGTGGCGCCGCTGATCCTCGGCGCGGTCCTGACGCACGACGGGCCCGGCGGATCCGTCTCGGTTCGGATTACCGAAGTGGAGGCATACCTGGGCCCGCATGATTCGCACCACCCTGACCCCGGGTCCCACACCTTCCGCGGCCAAACGGCCCGCAACGCCCCGATGTTCGGCCCGGCCGGCCACCTCTACGTGTATTTCACGTACGGGATGCACCATTGCGCCAATATCGTGTGCGGGCCCGAGGGCGTGGCGTCGGCGCTCCTGCTGCGGGCCGGCGAAGTGGTCGCGGGGCATGAACTGGCGAGGGCCAGGCGGCCGACGTCGAAATCGGATGTCGACCTCGCGAGCGGGCCTGCCCGGCTGGCGACCGCGCTGGGACTGACGACGGCGGACAGCGGGCGGGATGCCCTCGCGCCGCCGTTCCGGCTGGAACCGGCCGCGCACCCGCCGGAGGGGGTCGCCGCGGGCATCAGCTCCGGTCCGCGCGTCGGCGTCTCCGGCGACGGCGGCAGCCACGAGTACCCCTGGCGGTTCTGGCTCAGCGGCGACCCGACCGTCTCCCGCTACAAGGCGGCAAAGCCGGCAAAGGCGCCAGGCGCCCGCGGCGCGTGAGGCAGCGGGCACTGTGTGCGCCTCGTTCCCGCGCGCTGATGCCGGAGCGTGCGGTGGGGGATGATGGAGCATTATGGGCGAGGGGAAGCGCGGAAAACCGGGCAGCGAGCTTGAGCGGCTCCAGATCTTCGCGGAGCTGGCCGCCGAATACTTCCGCATGGTGGAACTGTTCACCCCCGACGGCGGGCAGGTCGCGGCGGACTCCGTCGAGGCAGAGCGCCGGCACTGGATTGAGCTCTTCCGCGCGGCCCTGCTGCGCAAATTCATCGTTCCCGAAGAACACGTTTCGCTCAAACTCGTGGTGCGGGCGCTGCGCCTGTGCAACTACTCGGCGGACTCCCGCCTGGCCCAGGGCGCAGCGGAAGCGGCCGGGATGTTCACCAACGGGATGATCCGGGACCGCGAGGCGCTGATGGCCGAAATCGCCCTGGCCGACCATGACTTGTTCGAGGACGTCCTCTATGGACGGCTCCTTCACGGTGACGCCGACAGGTTCCGCCGGTCCGGATGGGCCGGGGACTACGCCCGGCTGAGCCGCGTGGCGGCCGGGCGGTTCGACGCCGAGCGCGCGCTCCGAAAAGCGCTGAACATCGTCAACTACGGGCTTGCCAACGGACTCCTGCGCCCGCCGGAACCGGACTCCGTGCCTCCAGATGCCGTGCCCCCAGATGCCGGGCCTCCCGTTCATCCGGACGCCTTGCCGCCACCGGCAGGGGATTAGGGGTTCCAAGTTGCTGCGGAGCTGCCCAGTGAATAGTCGGCGCCGACGGCGAAGGGGGCGAGCCGGCGCCGCAGGTCCTCGCGCACGTGCGGCCACTCCTGCGAGAGGATCGAGAAGACGGCGGTGTCCGCTCGTCCCCCGCCTGGCGCCGCGCGGTGGCCGCGGAGGACCCCCTCGAATTGTGCGCCGAGCCGTTCGATCGCCGTCGCACTCCTGGTGTTGCGGGCGTCGCAGCGGAAAGCCACCCGGTCAACTTCCAGTACCTCATAGGCGTAGGCGAGGAGCATGTGCTTGCTCGCCGGATTGACGTGGCTGCCCCAGAATTGCCGCCTGTAGAATGTTCCGCCGATTTCCAGGCGTTGCTGGTCCGGAACGTAGTCGCGGAGGGACGTCGTGCCCAGCAGGGCGCCGGTGCGCCCGTCCGTGACTGCGAACGGGATGGTGGCGGGATCCTCCAGCCGTGACCGGAACAGCGCCGCCAGTTCGAGGGCAGTCGCAGGCATCGGTGCCGCCATGCCTGCCCACATGCCGGCGTCCACAAAATCGAAGAGGCCCGCCGCATGGTGCGGGGCCAGCGGAACCAGCCGAACCCCATGGCCGGAGAGGACGATTTCGTGTCGCATTCGAGCATTCAATCACCGGCGGGATGGACAGGAGCGGCGAATCCGGCACCGACAGCGTGAACATTGGATGGCCGGTGGGTTGCCGCGGGCCGCCGGGACGGGAGGCCCGGGAAGCTTCCGGCTACCAGCCAGTAAGGTGGATGGGTGAATCAAAGCGACCCGAACCAGACGACGACTGCAATGCCGGTGGATGAGCTGATCAAGAGCCTGTGCGCCACTATCCCGGACTATCCCAAACCCGGCGTCAGCTTCAAGGACCTGACCCCGGTCTTCGCCGACGGTGCCGCCTTCGGGGCCGTCGTCGATGCCCTGGTGGGACCTTTCCAGGGCCAGTTCGACGCCGTCGCCGGAGTGGAGGCCCGCGGCTTCCTGCTCGCGGCGGCCGCCGCCTACGCCACCGGGACCGGGGTCATCACGGTCCGCAAGGCCGGCAAGCTTCCGCGCGAGGTGTTCTCCGAGGACTACGCCCTGGAGTACGGCACCGCCACCCTTGAGCTGCACACCACGGACCTGGCGCCGGGGAGCCGGGTGCTGATCCTCGACGACGTGCTCGCCACGGGCGGCACGCTCGGCGCCGCGGCGCGGCTCTTCGAGCGGTGCGGGATCCACGTGGCAGGCATCGGTGTGGTCATGGAACTCGACGATCTTGGCGGCCGCACAGCCCTGACCGGCCACAACGTCCGGTCCCTGTTGCGGATTTAGCGGGCCTGCCGGGCTGGACCATCCGGGCCGTGTCGGTAGAATTCCCTGACGAAGACTGCCTTGGCATCGTTCGGCGACATGCAACAGCCGTGCCGCCGAAATGGCTGTAGAATGGTGGGTCTGTCTTTTTCGATAGGGGAACGTTCGATGCACGACGCTGATTTGGCCCATGAACGCGACTATGTGGCCGGACTTTACGCCCGGCTCGATGAGTTGCGGGCGGAGAAGCGCACCCAGCTGGCCCAGGTGCGCCGGGCCGGTGCCGTGGGCACCATGCAGAACGTTTCCGAACGTGATGCCTTCGCCGCCCTCTACGAGGACCGCCTCGCCCAGCTCGACGCCGTCGATGACCGGCTCGTGTTCGGCCGCCTGGACCTGGATTCCGGGGAGGCCCAGTACATCGGCCGCATCGGCCTGACCACCGAGGACCTGCAGCGGCTCATGGTGGACTGGCGTGCGCCCGAGGCCGGCCATTTCTACCAGGCCACGGCATTCGACCGGCAGGGCGTCCGCCGCCGCCGTCACCTGATCCTGCAGGGCCGCGAGGTCAAGGCAATCGAGGATGACGTGCTCGACGCCGACATGCTCGCCGACAACGATTCGCTACAGGGCGAGGGTGCCCTGCTGGCTGCCCTGAACTCCAAGCGGACGGGCCGGATGTCAGACATCGTCGGCACCATCCAGTCCGAGCAGGACCGGATCATCCGTTCCTCCATCTCCGGCGCCCTCGTGGTCCAGGGTGGCCCGGGCACGGGCAAGACCGCTGTCGCCCTGCACCGCGCCGCGTACCTGCTCTACACGCACCGGGACCGGCTCAAGAGCGCCGGCGTCCTGCTGGTGGGGCCGACGTCGTCCTTCATGAAGTACATCGAACGCGTGCTGCCCTCGCTCGGCGAGACCGGCGTCGTCATGGCGAGTCTGGGCCGGCTGATGCCCGGCATCACCGCCGTTGCCGAGCCGGACTCCGCCGTCGCCGCCATCAAGGGCCGGCTCGACATGGCCGAGGTGGTCGCCAACGCCGTGGCCAACCGGCAGCGCATTCCGGCCGGAAACCGGACCCTTGAGGTGGACGGCCGCAAACTGGTCCTCACGCCCAGGCAGGTCCGCCGCGCCAAGGAGAGGGCGCGCGCCACGGGCAAAGCGCACAACGAGGCCCGCGTCTCCTTCGTCAAGATCCTGCTCCGCGAATTGACCGAGCAGATGACGGAGCTGGTGGAGGCAGGCAACATCGGCAACAACGCCGACCGCTCCTACCTGGCCGAGGATGTCCGCTCGGCCCGGGATGTCCGGATCGCCCTGAACCTGTGCTGGATGCCGATGACCCCGGAGAAACTCGTGGGGGAGCTGCTCAGCAAGCCGGCCATCCTCGAGGCATGCACCCCGAACCTCAGCCCGGAAGAACGCGCACTGCTGCTCCGTCCGGCCGATTCGCCCTGGACCGAGTCCGACGTTCCGCTGCTGGACGAGGCTGCCGAATTGCTCGGCGAACTTGATGCCGCCGCCGGGCGCGGCCTGGCGCAGCAGGAACAGGACCGGGCCCGCGACCTGGCCAACGCCAAGCAGACCCTGGTCAACATGGAAACCGCCGGCGTGGACGTCCTTGTCACGGCCGAAGACCTGGTGGATCAGAACCAGGAGCGTGAGACGCGGCTGACCGCTGCAGAGCGTGCCACCACGGACCGTTCCTGGGCCTTCGGGCACATTGTGGTGGACGAAGCGCAGGAGCTGTCACCCATGCAGTGGCGGCTGCTGGTCCGACGCTGCCCGCTGAAGTCCTTTACGATCGTGGGCGACATCGCGCAGACCAGTTCTGTTGCCGGCGCCAACTCCTGGCACAGCGCGCTGGGCCCCATGTTCGGCGACCGCTGGCAGCTCGAGGAGCTGACCGTCAACTACCGCACCCCGTCCCAGATCGCCGAGGCCGCCGCCCGCATGGCGACCGCGGCAGGACTTGTGGTTTCGGCGCCCAAGGCCGTGCGGGAAGGGCGATGGTCCCCGGTCATCGACAAAGTCGGCCAGGGCCAGATCGTCAGCAAGCTCGTCGAGGTGCTTCCGGAGGAACTGGACGCCATCGAGGGCGGCCTGCTGGCGGTCATCGCCGACGGCGGCCTTCTCCCTGAGGCCAGCGCGGCACTGCGGGCCGTGTACGGCCACCGGGTCGGGACGGGCGCCGGGAGTTATGCGCAGGACATCGTGGTGATCAGTCCCCGCGAGGCGAAGGGGCTGGAATTCGACGGCGTCGTGGTCCTGGAACCGACGGACATGCTCAATCACGAGCACGGCCGGGTGGGTGACCTGTACGTGGCCATGACCCGGCCCACCCAGCGCCTGCGGCTCATCGCCGCCGCCGGAGTCCCGGCAGGCATCGAGGAGTAGGCCGGGCCGGCAGGCGTCACCTGCGCTGCCGCCCGGTTGATCCTGCTAACTTAGATTCCGTGTCCCAGCTAAATATTCTCGATGCCCAGCAGAACGATCCCAGCTTTGCCAATATCTGGCAGGAGCTGAAATGGCGCGGCCTTGTCCACGTCTCCACGGATGAGGCGGAGCTCGAAAAGCTCCTCGCCGGCGACCCCGTGACGTATTACTGCGGCTTCGATCCGACCGCGCCGAGCCTGCACCTGGGCAACCTGGTCCAGCTGCTGCTCATGCGCCGGATCCAGCTGGCCGGCCACAAGCCGCTCGGACTGGTGGGCGGCTCCACGGGCTTGATCGGTGATCCGCGTCCGACGGCGGAACGCACCCTGAACACCAAGGACACCGTGTCCGAGTGGGTGGGCTACCTTCAGGCCCAGGTCCGTAGGTTCCTGAACTTCGAGGGCGACAACGCAGCCCGGATGGTCAACAACCTGGACTGGACGGCGCCCCTGAGCGCCATCGACTTCCTGCGCGAGATCGGCAAGCACTACCGTGTCGGCACGATGCTCCGTAAGGACGCCGTCGCCTCCCGCCTCAGTTCCGACGAAGGCATCAGCTACACGGAGTTCAGCTACCAGATCCTGCAGGGCATGGACTACCTGCAGTTGTTCCGCGACTACGGTTGCATGCTGCAGACCGGCGGCTCGGATCAGTGGGGCAACCTCACCAGTGGCACCGAGCTCATCCGCAAGGTTGAGGGCAAACACGTCCACGCCCTGGGAACGCCGCTCATCACCAACTCTGACGGCACCAAGTTCGGCAAGAGCGAGGGCAACGCGATCTGGCTGGATCCAACCATGTGCAGCCCTTACGCGTTCTACCAGTTCTGGCTCAACACGGCGGACGCCGACGTCGCGGACCGACTCAAAGTGTTCACCTTCCTGAGCCGCGCCGAGATTGAGGAACTGGAGCTCGCGATCGCCGAACGGCCCTTCGCCCGCGAGGGCCAGCGAAAGCTGGCCTACGAGGTGACTTCGCTCGTCCATGGCGTGGACGCCACCGAGAAGGTCATTGCGGCTTCCGCCGCGGTGTTCGGCAACGGCGACCTCTCCGTACTGGACGAAGCGACACTGAAGGCGGCGACCTCCGAGCTGCCCTCCGCCACGGTTGACGCCGGCGCCCTGGGCATCATCGAGCTGCTGGTCGCCTCCGGTCTGTCTGAGAGCAAGTCCGCCGCACGCCGCACTGTGGGGGAGGGCGGCGCCTACGTCAACAATGCGAAGGTGTCTGACCCCGACGCCGTTATTGCGGCCAGCGAGTTGCTGCACGGGCGCTACCTGCTTCTGCGCCGGGGCAAGAAGAACCTGGCAACGGTGGAAGTCGCAGCGTCCTGACCAGTACGGGATCCTGACCAGTACCGGATCCTGACCAGTACCGGATCCTGACCGGTACCGAAAACGCACCTGCACGCTCCTTCCC
>NZ_JBFTZW010000013.1:0-68456 GCF_056406555.1 Arthrobacter sp. P1_B4 | reverse complement strand
GTATGGGAGCCCAGATCCGGGTCTACCGCCAGAAGATCAGCTCGACGACGTCGATGCGCAAGATCTTCAAGGCGATGGAACTGATCGCTACCTCGCGCATCGGCAAGGCCCGCGCACGCGTAGCAGCTTCACTGCCTTACGCGAACGCGATCACGCGTGCCGTTTCTGCTGTCGCAAGCCAGAGCGAAATCGACCACCCGCTGGTCACCGAGCCGGCGCAGATCCGCCGGGCCGCCGTCCTGGTCATCACCTCGGACCGTGGCCTCGCGGGATCTTACTCGGCGAGTGTCCTCAAGCAGGCCGAAGGCCTCAACGAGCTGCTCCACGGGGAAGGCAAGGAAGTCAAGACGTTCCTGGTCGGCCGCAAGGCGCAGGCGTACTTCGACTTCCGGAACCGTGAATACGCTCGCGTATGGACCGGCAACACGGATGCACCGGAGTTTGCGACCGCGCGCGAAGTCAGTGAAGCACTGCTGGCCGAATTCGCTAACGCCTACGAAGAGGGCGGCGTCGACGAAATCCACGTCGTCTACACCCGCTTCAAGTCGATGGTGACCCAGGAGCCGACGGTCGTCCGTCTGCTGCCGCTCGAGGTTGTCGAAGAGAAAGCCGCGTCCGAATCGGACCTGCTGCCCCTCTACGAATTCGAGCCGGAAACGGAGCAGGTTCTCGATGCCCTGCTGCCGCGCTACATCGAATCACGTATCTTCGCCGCCATGTTGCAGGCAGCAGCTTCCGAGCTCGCAGCCCGCCAGCGTGCGATGAAGTCCGCCGGCGACAACGCGACGGATCTCATCAAGAAGTACACGCGTCTGCGCAACACTGCCCGTCAGGCTGAAATTACGCAGGAGCTTTCCGAAATCGTTGCCGGTGCCGACGCGTTGTCCGCGTCCTAGCCAGCACGAGCCCGGATCCAGCTGTACCTGCACCAAAAGATAAACTTAACCCCACGCCATCTACTGAGTGAAGTGAGAGAGATGACTGCCACTGCTACCGATCACGTAGCCGCAACGTCCGGTGCTACCGGTCGTATTGCACGTGTTATTGGCCCGGTTGTCGACGTCGAATTCCCGGCTGACGCAATCCCCTCGATTTACAACGCACTCACCACCGAGATCACTCTCAACGGTGAGACCCGAACCATCACGTTCGAGGTTGCCCTGCACCTGGGTGACAACCTGATCCGTGCCATCTCCCTCCAGGCCACCGACGGACTTGTCCGCGGTACCAACGTGGTGGACACCGGTGCCCCGATCTCCGTGCCCGTGGGCGACGGCGTCAAGGGCCACATCTTCAACGTGCTGGGCCAGCCCCTCGACGTTGCCGAGTCCGAACTCCAGATCAGCGAACGCTGGCCTATCCACCGCAAGGCTCCGGCCTTCGCGACCCTGGAAGGCTCCACCGAGATGCTGGAAACCGGCATCAAGGTGATCGACCTCCTCACCCCGTACATCAAGGGTGGCAAGATCGGCCTGTTCGGTGGTGCCGGCGTCGGCAAGACCGTGCTGATCCAGGAAATGATCACCCGTGTTGCCCGCAACTTCGGCGGCACCTCGGTGTTCGCCGGTGTCGGCGAGCGTACCCGTGAAGGTAACGACCTCTGGGTCGAAATGGAAGAGGCCGGCGTCCTCAAGGACACCGCCCTTGTGTTCGGCCAGATGGACGAGCCGCCGGGAACGCGTCTGCGCGTTGCACTGTCCGCCCTGACCATGGCGGAGTACTTCCGCGATGTGCAGAACCAGGACGTGCTGCTCTTCATCGACAACATCTTCCGCTTCACCCAGGCAGGCTCCGAGGTTTCCACCCTCCTCGGCCGCATGCCGTCGGCCGTGGGCTACCAGCCCAACCTGGCTGACGAGATGGGCCTCCTCCAGGAGCGCATCACGTCCACCAAGGGCCACTCCATCACCTCGATGCAGGCCATCTACGTTCCCGCAGATGACTACACCGACCCGGCTCCGGCCACGACCTTCGCACACCTCGACGCGACCACGGAACTTTCCCGTGAAATCGCTTCCCGTGGTCTGTACCCGGCCGTTGACCCGCTGACGTCGACCTCCCGCATCCTGGATCCGCAGTACATCGGCCACGACCACTACAACACGGCCGTCCGCGTCAAGCAGATCCTGCAGAAGAACAAGGAACTTCAGGACATCATCGCCATCCTCGGCGTTGACGAACTCTCTGAAGAAGACAAGATCGTCGTGTCGCGTGCACGGCGCATCCAGCAGTTCCTCTCGCAGAACACCTACACCGCCAAGCAGTTCACCGGCGTCGAGGGCTCCACCGTGTCCATCAAGGACACTGTTGAAGGCTTCACCGCTATCTGCGACGGCGACCTTGACCACGTTGCAGAGCAGGCGTTCTTCAACGTCGGCGGCCTGGACGACGTCGAGCGCCAGTGGGCCAAGATCCAGGAACAGACCAAGTAATATGGCTGAGCTTGAGGTTGAGATTGTCGCAGCGGACCACTTTGTGTGGTCCGGAGCGGCCAAGATGGTCAAGGCCCGCACCAGCGATGGTGAAATCGGAATCCTGCCCGGCCACTCGCCCCTGCTGGCGATTCTGGCCGAAGGTGAGCTGGCAATCGAGCCGGTATCCGGTGACCGCATCGCTGTAGTCGTTGACGGGGGATTCTTCTCTGTCGACAACAACAGGGTGGTCATTGTTGCTGACAACGCCCAAATGGGCGAAGCGGCTACTGCGGGGATCCGCTAGCACGACCTTGATGAACGATATTGGTTTGCCGTTCATCGTCCTGGCAACTGCGTTTGCGTTGCTGGTATTTGCACTGTGCCTTTCGGGGGTGCGCCGCTTCAATCTGCGGCGCGCCCTTGGCACGGTGGACGCCTCCATCTGCACGGCTGGAAACAGCTGGCAGATGGGGGTTTGTCGTTATCAGGACAACGACCTCGAATGGTTCCGCCTGGTCTCACTCAGCGTCCGCCCCAAGCACACCTTCCGGCGTAGCTCACTGGAGCTGCTTGGCCGGCGGAAGCCGACCGAATCCGAGCTCCTCAAGGTCCAGCCCGACGCCGTTATCGTGGAGCTCCGCTACGAGGGCCAGCAGGTCCTGCTGGCCATGCGATTTGATGCCTACACAGGGTTGTCATCCTGGCTTGAGGCCGGACCCGTCATCGGCGTCGGCACCTGGCGCTAGCCCCGGTGGACTACCTCGATGGCCTGAGCCTGGTCGACGGGCCGGTGGTGTGGCTCGTGTGGGCCGCCGCCGCGGCGGGCCTGGCCTACCTCCTGACCCACGTTGCCCTCCGGCACACGGGTTTTGCGCGCACGGGTTTTGGGCGCACCGGCCGCCGCGAGCCCGGCGCGGCCGTGGCCGTCGCGGCTGCCATGACCCTGCTCGCCGCGGCGCTCGTCGCTGCCGTGCACTGGTTCCTGCTCTACGCCGTCAATGTCTTCCCTGCCGAACTGCCGGGGGAAACCCTCGCCTGGTCCGTTGCCGGCGTCTTCGCCCTGCTGCTGTGGTTCATGCGCCTGCTTGGGCTCTGGGGCCGCGGACGGCCCGGCACTAATCCGACCGGCACTAATCCGAGCCGTAGCCGCCGCTGGCGTTCGAGCGCAGCAGCCACGGCGGCTTTCCTGGCCGTCGTCGCTCTGTCCGCCGTTCAGATCAACATTTACTTCGGCCTGAACCACACTGTCGGCGACCTCACCGGAGCGGCCGCAGCCCGGATCCAGCCGCTCGAGGCCGGCCTGACGCGCGCCGCCGGCGCCCCTGCCGCCACCGGGCTCGCCCACTGGCAGGCGCCCGCCCACCTTCCCGACGGCGTCATCCGCAAGGCGGTCATCCCGGGCACCGTCTCCGGCTTCCAGAGCCGGGACGCCTACGTCTATCTCCCTCCGGCCTACCTGGGTTCCCCCCGGCCCGCGCTGCCGGTGCTGGTCCTCTTTTCCGGCCAGCCGGGAGGTCCTGCCGACTGGCTGACCGGCGGCGCACTCCGGAGCCGGCTCGACCGGTTCGCCGCGGAGCACGCCGGGGTGGCGCCGGTAACGGTGGTGGTCGATCCCAATGGCTCGGCCGCGGGAAACACGCTGTGCATGGACAGCCGGATTGCCCAGGCGGACACCTTCCTGGCGCGGGACGTGCCGGACTGGATCAAGCGCACGCTCGACGTCGACCCGGATCCCCGCCAGTGGGCCGCGGGCGGCTTCTCCTTTGGCGGCACGTGCGCCATGCAGATGGTCACGAGGCATCCGGACGTCTACAGCGCCGCGCTGGCCTTCTCCAGCGAGGAGGAGCCTGCCCTCGCGAAGGTGCGGGCCAAGACCATTGAGGCCTCCTTCGGCGCCGACGCCGCGGCCTTCGACCAGCTGACCCCGCTGCGCGTCATGGCGGAACACCGCTTCGACGGCCACGGCGTGTATTTCGCCGCCGGAGACCGCGACCCGCAGTTCACCGGCCACATGGACGCGCTCTCCGAGGCGGCACGCCGGGCCGGGTTCAGCGTCGAAACACACCGGATCGCCAACGCGGGGCACTCCTGGGACGTGGCATCCGGCGGCCTTCCCGGCGGCCTGGACTTCCTGGCCCGACGCTGGGGGATCGAGCCATGAGCCAGGCCAAGACCGGCAGTAACCGGACCGCGGCGGGCCCGGGCCCGGAGATCCCGCCGCTGCAGGGTGTCTGGCGCCAGGGCCTGCGCCGGACGCTGGCGCACTTCCGTGCCGTACCCTTCACGCTGGCGGTCCTCGCGGCCTTCCTCGGTGTCGGGGCCGTCACGGGCAGCTTCCTGTCTGGCCCGCCCGGCGCCCTCTTGCCCGTAGCGTCCGTCAACGCTTCGGGGCTGAAGGCGGGGCACTGGTGGTCCTTGTTCACCTCGCTGTTCTTCGCCACCAACCTGCTGGCCTACCTGACCGCATCACTGATGATCCTCCTGCTGCTGGGACTCGCTGAACGGCATCTGGGGACCCTGCGGACGGCCGTATTCTTCTTTGTAGGCCAGTTCGCTGCGGTGACGGTGTTCCTGCTGGTCACCCAGCTGGCCCGGTACATTGGCGACGGCTGGCTGGGGCTCATGGTCAACGCCCGGCTGATCGGCCCCTACGCCGCCGTCCTGGCCGTGGCCCTGGCCGCCAGCGGCCTGCTTCCCACGCTGTGGCAACGCAGGCTGCGGACCGCCGGCCTGTCCGCGTCCCTGCTGCTGGTGCTCTACGTCGGGCATCCGGAGACAGTGGTTGGGCTCGCCGGTGCCCTTGCCGGCCTGGCCGCGGGCTGGTGGATCCAGGGCGACCGGGGGACCCTGCACCGGCACCGTTCAACCGGACGCGAGACACGCAACCTGCTGGCGCTCACGGTCGCGATCTTCGCGGTGGGGCCGATCCTCACGGCCGCCGTCAGCAGCCCCACCGGGCCCCTGGCCCTGTTGCGCGACGTCGTGCTGAACCCGCTGCCCACACTGGGCCAGCTGGAGGAAAACTGCGGCGGCACGGTGGACGTCAGCTGCCTGGAGGCCGGCCGCGCCGGACTCGCCGGTCCGCTGGGCCTCGCGCTGGCGGTTGTCCCGGTGATCCTGCTGCTGATCTGTGCGGACGGCATGCGGCAGGGCCGCCGCCTGGCCCTGCGCATCGCGATCATCGTCCAGCTCGGCGTGACAGCCCTGGCCGCCGTGTACCTGGCCCTGTTCGCCCGGATTCCGCACTACGCCAGCCAGCCGCACACGGCCGTGATGGGCTCAGGCTTCGTCCGCGTCCTGCCGCTCGTGGCCGTTCCGTTGCTGCTCGTTGTGCTGCTCTGGCTTAACCGCCGACAGTTCAGGGTGGAGACTGCTCCGCGGGCCAGGCGGACTCTGGGCATCGTGGTCGGGGGCACGTGGCTGGTGCTCGCCGGGGCCTATTCGGTGGCCTGGCTCGCCGCCGGCGGGATCGACCGCGACGGGGGAGTGCTGGGCCTCGCGGCGGAACTCGCCCGGCAGTACCTGCCGCTGCCCATTCCGGGCGCCTACAGCCGGTTGTTCCAGAACCGCAACGCCGTCGAGTCATTTCTGTTCGCCTATGCCGGCATCATCTTCTGGGGGGTGGCCCTGGCGGCGGTCTGGCTGGTGCTGCGGCGGCGGCTGCACGGTACCGGACACAGCACCGACGTCGGCTCCGGGGACCGGGACACGGCCCGTGACCTGATCCGCCAAGGCGGGGACTCACTGTCCTGGATGGCCCTCTGGGAACCGAACAAATACTGGTTTACGCCGGACCGGCGCGGCGGCGTGGCCTATCAGCAGCACGGCAACGTGGCCCTGACGCTGGCGGGCCCGTTCGGATCCGCTGCCCTCCGCGAGGAGACCGCAGCGGGTTTCATGCGCTACTGCGCCGAACACGCCCTGATCCCGTGTTTCTACTCCTGCACCGCCGAACTCTGGCCGATGCTCCGGGCCCGCGGATTCCGCCGCGTGGCCGTGGCCCAGGAAACCAGGCTCGCCGTGCGCGAACTCGAGTTCAAAGGCAAGGAATGGCAAAACGTCCGCACCGCCCTGAACCGTGCCGCGAAGACCGGTGTCCAGGCCGTATGGGGGCGCTACAGCGAATTCCCGGCCCCGCTGCGGACCCAGCTCAGCGAGGTCTCCGAAGAATGGGCGGCGCAAAAGCACGTGCCGGAGATGGGCTTCACGCTCGGCAGCATCGACGAGCTCGACGACGACGAGGTGCTGTGCTGCCTGGCGGTGGACGCCTCCGGACGCGTGCAGGGCGTTACGAGCTGGCTGCCGGTGTACGAGCACGGACAGCTCGTGAGCTGGACCCTGGACTTCATGCGCCGGCGCGGCGACGCGTTCCCTGGTGTCATGGAGTTCCTCATTGCTTCCGCCGTGCTGGAACTCAAGCGCACGGTTGAGGTGATCTCCCTGTCCGGATCGCCGCTGGCGAAGGACCGTGACGGAGACATTGCCGGCGCCAGCGACTCGGGCAGCGACTCCGGCAGCGATTCCGGCGGCAGCGACGCCGGGCCGGAGGGGCTGGCCGGGATCCTGGACGTGGTGGGCAGGGCCCTGGAACCCGTCTACGGCTTCCGCTCGCTGGCGACCTTCAAGTCGCGTTTCAAACCGGACTACCGCACGCTGTACCTCTACTACCAGGATCCGTTGCAATTGCCGGCGATGGGCCGGGCCCTGAGCCGCGCGTACCTTCCCGGGTTGTCCGTCCGGCAAAGTGCCCGGCTGCTGCGCACTTTGGTGCGTTAGGCAGGGCCCTGCGGGTTAGTGCCCGGCGTTAGTGCGGAATTCGGCCGAAGAATGCACCGGGCCAATGCGGACGACCTGAAACACCGCGCCGAAGAATGCACAAAAAAATGATCCCCGGCACTAATGCCGGGGATCATTCCTGGTGCCGGAAATGCCCTAAAGCACTTCCCGGCGGCAGACTAGACCAGCGTTACGCCGGTGGCCTGGGGGCCCTTGGCGCCCTGGCCGATCTCGAACTGAACACGCTGGTTCTCGTCGAGGGTCTTGAAGCCACCGGTCTGGATCTCGGAGTAGTGAACGAAGACATCGCCATCGGAGTCATCCGGGGTGATGAAGCCGAAGCCCTTTTCTGCGTTGAACCACTTGACGGTTCCCTGAGCCATTTGTTTCTCCTCATTGTGGATCTTGAATAAATCCGGCGCACTTCGCACCGGACTTGGTCACTCTGCGAGAAGAACCTTTGGCAACGGAACCGGATTCACGGACCGTGGCGGCAGGAGCTTCACGCTCGCAACATGTCTTGCGAGCATGAAAAACACCTACACAAAGACTCGTATAAGAATTTCATGACACTTGCGTCAGGTCAACGGGCGAACGGAAGAATTGCATAAAAATTGTGCAAAGAACGTCTTAACGCGAATCGCCGCCACGGAAAGCCTGCCGCAGGGTGCTTAAAAGAGCCGGGATTCGCTGTCGTCAACGCCGCGCATGGCGTCGTAGTCCAGGGTCACGCAGTCGATTCCGCGGTCCTTGGCGAGGACCTTGGCCTGCGGCTTGATCTGCTGGGCTGCGAAGATTCCCCGGACAGGGGCCAGCAGCGGGTCCCGGTTCAGCAGTTCCAGGTACCGGGTGAGCTGCTCGACGCCGTCGATGTCCCCCCGGCGCTTGAGCTCAATGGCCACGGTGGCGCCATCCGCGTCCCGGGCAAGGATGTCCACGGGGCCGATCGCGGTGAAGTACTCGCGGCGGATCAGCGAGAACCCGGTGCCCAGCAGTTCGATCTGGGCGGCCAGGAGCCGCTGGAGGTCCGCTTCGACGCCGTCCTTGATCAGGCCGGGGTCCTGGCCCAGTTCGTGGGAGGTATCGTGCAGCTGCTCGTGGATGTTGATGATGAGCCGGTCATCGGTCTTGGCCGACTGGACCGTCCACTGTTCGACGACGCCGACCTCGACGTCGACCTCATCGGGTGTGGAGACCCGCAGGGACGCAGGAGGGCTCATCCAGTTCAGCGGCTTGTAGGACCCGCCGTCGGAATGGACCAGGACCGAACCGTCGGCCTTGACCAGCAGCAGCCTGGTGGCCAGCGGCAGGTGGGCTTTGAGGCGGCCGACGTAATCAACGGAGCAGCGGGCTATGACTAAACGCACCCGGTCAACTCTACCGCCTGCGCGGGCGGCGGCTTGGCGGCCCGGCAACGGGCGGCAGCCGGACTGGGGCAGAATGGAGGCATGCCCCGTTCCAACCGACCCCGCCGCGCCGGTTCTGCGAAGACAGGCTCCGGCAAGGGCACAGCGCCCGGAAAGAGCAAAGCCGCCGGAGCCAAGCACGGACCGGCACCGGAACTTGACCTGGAGCGCGCCCGCTCGGGTTTCGCCCGCCGGGAGAGCGCACCGGACGGCGAATGGATGGTCCGCCCCATCACCGCGGGCCGCGCCGAGAAGACCTACATCTGCCCGGGCTGCTCCACCGCCGTGCTGCCGGGAATCGCCCACCTGGTGGTCTGGTCCGAGGACCATCTCTTTGGCGCCGCCGCGGGTCTCGCCGAGCGGCGCCACTGGCACAGCAACTGCTGGACTTCGCGGAGCTACCGGTATCGCTAAGCTGGTCAGCATGAGCTTTGATCCCGCGTCCTACGTCTTCACCCAGCCCTCTGCTCCCACTGCCATCCGCGCCTCCACGGTCCTGCCGGCCCGCCGCGAGAACGTCGAACTCCGCACGTCGGACGGGCACCGGCTGGTGGGCGAGCTCGCCGTCCCGGAAACCGGCGGAATCAAGGCAACACTCATCACGCTGCACCCGCTGCCGACGCACGGCGGCTTCATGGATTCGCACGTCTACCGCAAGGCCTCCTACCGGCTGCCAGCCCTCGCGGGAATCGCCGTCCTGCGCTTTAACACACGCGGCACCTCATCGCCGCGGGGAACCAGCGGGGGAGCCTTCGAGGAAGGCGTCGGCGAGCGTCTCGACGTCGAGGCCGCGGTGCAGTTCGCCGTGGACCGCGGCCTGCCAAACCGGTGGCTGGTCGGCTGGTCCTTCGGCACCGAGCTGGCCCTGATGTACGGCGCTACCGAGCCCGTCGCCTCGGAAATCGAGGGGGCTGTGCTGCTCTCGCCCCCGCTGCACCGGGCCACGGACGTGCACCTGAAGGAATGGGCCGAGGCCGGCAAGCCGTTGAAGGTCCTGGTCCCCGAGCACGACGACTACCTGCAGCCGGCGGCTGCGGCCGCGAGATTCGCGCTGGTGCCGCAGGCGCAGGTGCTGGGGGTCGACGGCGCCAAGCACCTGTGGGTGGGGGAGAAGTACGCCGGGCGGGTTCTCAACGAAATCGTGGATGAGGTCATCCCCGGCGGCGCCACAGGGCGTGCCGGCACTGTGCTTCCGCAGGAATGGGACGGGCCGGTCGCCACGGCACACGCCTGAGCCGCCAACGGCGCAAAGGAAAAAACCGCACCGAAACAGGACAGCCGCACCGTGGACCACGGTGCGGCTGTCCTGTTTCAGTGCGAAAATCCGCCAGGCGGAACTGTCAGCGGCTGTCCTGGCGCGCGATGAGGATTTCTTTGACCAGCAGCATGATGGCCGCCGCGGTGGGAATGGCGATCAGGGCTCCGAGGACGCCCAGCAGGCTGCCGCCGGCGATGACCGAGATGACGGCGACGGCGCCCGGCACCGCCACGGCTTTCTGCATGATGCGCGGTGAGATGAAGTAAGCCTCGAACTGGAGGTAGGCGAAATAGCAGATGGCGAAGACGAGCGCGGTCTGCCAGCCGGCGGTCAGTGCCACGATTGTCACCAGGAACCCGGCAATCATGCCGCCCACCAGCGGGATGAACGCCAGCAGGGCCACCACGAACGCCAGCAGCGTGGCGAACGGTACGCCGATGATCGACATCACAATGAACGCGAACGTGGCGTTCAGCACTGCGACGGCGGCCTGGCCGATCACGTAGTTGCCCACCGAACCGGTGATTTCCTCGGACAGGGCTTCAACCCGGGCCCGGCGCGAGCGCGGCGCGAGCCGGTAGCCCCACTTCTTCATGGCAGGCAGGGCACCGAGGAAGTACAGGCTCAGGACCAGCACGATCAGTGCGCCGAACAGTCCGTTTGCCACGGTGGAGCCGAAGCCCACAACACCGCCGAAGATGCCGCCCATGGCGTCCGGGTTGTTCACGAACTTCTCCAGCTCCTGGCTGATCCGGTCCCGGATGCCGAACTGGCTGTCGACGCTCCGGAAGAATTCCGAGTCAATAAACTCCTGGACCCACTTGGGCGCCTGCTGCACGATTTGCGTCACCTGCTGCACGATCGTGGGGATCAGGGTGGCAAAAAATGCGGCGACTCCGAGTGCCAGGGTGGACACGGACAGGAGGATGCCGGCGGCCCGGGGGACATTCCGGCGTTCGAGCCAGCGCACCACCGGGTCCAGCCCCAGGGTGATGAAGAGCGCCGTGATGATCCACAAGAGCAACTGCGTCGTATTTGACCCGATCCAGTAGACCAAGAGGGCGAAGCCGACGCCGACCGTGCCCATGAAGCCCATATACAGGGGGTGCTGGGCCGACATGCGCGGACCGGGACTGCCGAAGCGGGCATCGGCCGCTGACGTCTCCTCGGCCCCGGCCTCGTGCTCCGGGGGCATCTCGAAGCGGATTCTCGGCTGGGCTCCGGGCAGGGGCTGGCGCAGGCGCCGGGCCGCGGACAGCAGGACATTTGCCGCGGCAATCCGGGGGCGCGAGGTTGTGGGCCGGGGACTGGAAACGGGTTGTTCGGGGCCGGGTTCCTGGCTGTCGGATTCCTGCGCTTCTTCTGGTCCGGCGGAGGACGAATCCGTATGTTCAGTCACTGCGTTAAATGCCCTTAATTACTTGCTGCGCCACACTGGCGGCACTGGTGTGATGATCACCGCAAACACTATCAGCAGGCTTGTCACCAGAGGGGAAAAACGCCCCCGCGGGCACCGCCGCTGGGGGCCGTCCGGGTCCCCGATCTGACTCGCGGGTAACAAAATGGTTACTATTGAAGCTAACTGTCCGCTGATGATAGGTAGTATTTTGCGTTTCAAGACTGCAGTCGCCCTGGTGCTGCTTGGCCTCCTGACACTCCTGGCCGGGATTGGCCAGAAGACGTTCTGGGCTCCCCCGGAGACGATTACGGCCACCGCTCCGACCGGCACCGCCGCGCCGCTGACCGTCTTCGACGAGAAGCTGAAGACTCTGCACCCCGGGACCGTGAAGATTACGGTCAAGGGTGAAGGGGCCTTCCTGCTGGCCGCGGGCCGGCCGGACGACGTCGACGCCTGGGTGGGCAAGACGGCCCACAACACCGTCGCCGGCGTCTCCGAGGACGGCAAGGCGCTGCAGCTGACGCATACCGACGGCGAAGCTACCGCGCCGTCGCCCGCCGGATCGGATCTTTGGGTCACTACCGAGAACGCCACCGGCGAAATGGACTACTCGTGGAACGCGCCGGCCGACGGCGACTGGTCGCTGCTCCTCGCCGCGGACGGCACCAAGCCCGCCCCGGGCTCCATCACGATGACTTTCCCGAACGACACCTCCACGCCGTGGGCCATTCCGTTCATGGTGCTCGGCGGCCTGCTGATCATCGCCGGCGGGGCGCTGCTGATCCTCAAGCCGAAGTCAGGCAACCGCGACGGCGGCGGCACCGGCGGCGGCACGTTCGCCCGCCGCGCGCAGGCCAAGGCCGCGGCACGCCGCGGGGACGACGGCTCGACGGCAAGCACCCAGGATCCTGCCGCACCCGGCACCCCCGCACCCGGCACCCCCGCACCCGAGACTGCGCCGCAGCCGGCCACGCCGGAGAAAACAGGCCCGGAGAAAGCAGCGGCCGGCCAGAAGAAGGGCTCCGGCACGGTGCGCCGTTCCGGCATCGTGGTGGCGGTGCTGACCGCCGCAGCCGTCGCCGGAACGTCAGTGGCCGCCCAGGCCAGCCAGACGCCCGCGCCGTCGCCCAGTGCCCCGGCCTCCAGTGCTCCCGTCTCCGGCGCCCCGGGCTCCGACGCCGCGACCCCGGGCAGCGAGGGCCAGACCGGCGATGCGCCGGTGCTGCTGGACGCGCAGTTCCGCCGCGTCCTGGAACAGGTTGCCGGTGCCGTCGATGCAGGAGACGCTGCCAAGGACGCCGCCAAGCTGGCGCCGCGGGTGGCCAAGTCCGAACTCCAGGTGCGCACACAGAACTACAAGATCCGCTCGCAGGTCGGTTCCTACGAGGCCCGCATGCCTGTCCGCTCCACCAAGCTGCTGACCACGGTGGTCACCAACAAGCGCAGCTGGCCGCGCTCGGTCATGGCCGTGACGCAGGGCGAGGGCAACGTTGTCCCGCAGCTGCTGACCCTGACCCAGGAGTCCCCGCGGGATAACTACAAGCTGGTCAGCAGCACCCCGCTGCAGCCGGGTGCCACATTCCCGGGAATCGGCCGGGCCGGTACGGAGACGCTGGCGCCCGCGGACAAGACCGGGCTCTCGTACAGCGGCGACGAAGCCCTCGCCGGGCTCGGTGACCGCCTGACCAAGGCCGACTCCACCTTCAAGGACAAGCTCGTCGAAGGCCAGTCCTCCCCTTACATCGCGGACACCCTCGCCTACCAGGCCGACGTCGTCAAATCAGGCGTCAACGGCACCTTCGCCTTCACGCACAAGGCGGCCGCGGACAACACTGTCGTGTTCCGAACCGCTGACGGCGGGGCCTTGGTCCTGGGACGGCTGAACTTCTCGTTCGACGGCACTCCGAAGGCCGACGGGGACAAGCTCACCATCGGCGACGACGCGGCCGCCCTGGCCGGCGGCAAGGAGACCAGCACCGGCATGGTGCTGGACTTCGCAGAGTCCGTGGCTGTCTATGTTCCGCCGGCCGGTTCCAAGGATCCGATGAAGCTCGTGGCCGCCACCCGCGGCCTGGTCGGGGCGTCCTTCAAGTAGCCTTCGCCGGCGGGCATGGTGGCGCCGGGCGGGACTTCAATGGTTAGAGTGGAGCTATGACTACGCCAGCTTCCCGCCCGGTCCCGCCAGTTGCCGCCAGCCCGCTGAACCTGCGCGGCGCCGTCGATCTCTCCGCCCTAAAACAGCGGCCGGCGCCGAGTTCTCCGGAACCTGCCCGTCCCGGCGCCGCAGCCCCCGGCCCGGCGGCCTCCGCCGGTTCTGCCGGTGCCCCGGTGGCCCCGGCATCCGGCCCGGCCGACCACGCAGGCCGGCCGTTGCGCGTGGATGTGACCGAGGGCAACTTCCAGGAGCTCGTGGACCTCTCGGCCCAGGTGCCGGTGGTGATCGCGCTCTGGGCCTCCTATTCGCCAGGCTCCGGCCAGCTGGTGGACGTCCTTGAAGGCATCGTCGAGAGCTACGACGGCCGGCTGGTCCTCGGGGCCGCGGACATCGACGTGTTCCCGGAACTTGCCCAGGCGTTCCAGGTGCAGGCCGTGCCGACCGCCGTCGCGGTGGTCAAGGGCCAGCCCGTGCCGCTCTTCCAGGGCGGCGCGGACGAACAGCAGGTACGCAGCCTGTTCGATGAACTTCTCAAGGTCGCGGCCGCCAACGGCGTGACCGGGCGGATCGGCGCCGGCGGCCCGGGTGGCGCGGAACCGGAGGCGCCGCCACTGCCGCCGCTGCACCAGGCGGCGTTCGATGCGATCGAGGCCGGCGACTACGCGGCCGCGGCCGCCGCCTACCGGCAGGCCCTGAACGAGATGCCCGCCGACGCGGAGGCCAAGGCCGGCCTGGCACAGGTGGAACTTATGGATCGCCTGCAGGCCCTCTCCGGGCCCGAGGCAGATGCCCTGCGCCGGCTCGCGGCCGACGAGCCGGACAACCTCGAGGCCCAGCTCGGGGTTGCGGACCTGGATATCGCCGGCGGCCACATCGAGGACGGCCTTGGCCGGATCGTGACGTTCATTGGCCGCAACTTCGGCCCGGAACGGGAGACCGCCCGGGTGAGGCTGCTTGAACTCTTCGACGTCGTCGGCACCGGCGACGACCGCGTCGCCAAGGCCCGCCAGGGGCTGGCCCGGGTGCTGTTCTAGTGGGATCGGCACTTTTCGCGCCGCTGGATCTGAGGTCCCTGCGGCTGCAGCACCGTGGCTGGGTGTCCCCGATGTGCCAGTACAGCTGCGACCCGGAAACGGGGGAGGGCGTGCCCACAGACTGGCACCTGATGCATCTGGGCTCCTTTGCCACCGGGGGAGCGGCCCTGGTCCTCACCGAGGCCAACGCCGTGAACGCCGCGGGCAGGATCAGCCCCCGCGACGCCGGCCTCTACAACGACGACCAGGCCGCAGCCTGGGAACGCATCACCGCCTTCGTGCACCGCCACGGCACCGCGGAGACCAAGATCGGCACCCAGCTGGCGCACGCAGGCCGAAAAGCGTCCTCCTACTGGCCGTTCTCGGGCAAGTTGGGCAGCGTGCCGGCGTCCGAGGGCGGCTGGGACACCGTGGGTCCTGGCACCGGCGCATTCGACGGCTACGCGCCGCCGTCGGCCATGACGGAAGCGCAGATCGACGGCGTGATCGCCGATTTCGCCGCGTCCGCCGTGCGGGCCGTCGACGCAGGGTTCGACACGATCGAAATCCATGGCGCGCACGGCTACCTGCTGCACCAGTTCCAGAGCCCGCTGGTCAACGACCGCACGGACCGCTGGGGCGGGGACGAGGCGGGCCGGAACCGATTGACGCTTGCCGTGGTGGACGCGGTCCGCGCGGTCATCCCGGACTCCATGCCCCTGCTGCTGCGGATCTCGGCCTCGGACTGGGCGCCGGGCGGGATCGAGGCCGACGCCTCGGTCCGGATGGCCGCTGCCGCCGCCGAGCGCGGGGTGGACCTGGTGGACGTTTCCAGCGGCGGGGCCGTGGCGCACCAGCAGATTCCCGTGGGCCCCGGCTACCAGACCGGGTTCTCCGCCCGGATCCGGCGCGAAACCGGGGTCAGGACCGGCACGGTGGGACTCCTGACGTCCGCCGGGCAGGCCGAGCACGCGGTGGCCACCGGCCAGGCGGACGGCGTGTTCATCGCCCGTGCCGCCCTGCGGGATCCGCACTGGTGGCTGCGGGCCGCGTTTGAGCTCGGCCATGACCTCGCGTGGCCGCCGCAGTACGAGCGCGCCCTGCCCCGGCATTCGTTCTAGAACCGGCATCCATTCCAGAACCGCATTCATTCCAGAAACAGCTGTGCCGGTTCCCGCGAGTGAAAACGTACGCCTTGCGGACTATCCTTTTCGCGCCGTCCGGCGGTTAGTCTGGCGTCATGACATTCCAACCCCCTGGCCAGCAGGGACAGCCAGCCCCGGCCGGTCCGTCGTCGCCGCCGGTTCCTGCCCTGTCCCTGCTTGGCCTCGCCAAGCGCTTCGGCGACAAAATCGCCGTCGATGGCATCAGCCTGGACGTTCCGGCCGGCTCCTTCTACGGAGTGGTCGGGCCCAACGGCGCCGGCAAGACCACCACCTTGTCCATGGCGACCGGCCTGCTGCGCCCGGACTTCGGCACCGCGCTGGTCCACGGCGTCGACGTCTGGCAGCATCCGCTGGAGGCCAAGAAGCTGATGGGGATCCTGCCCGACGGCGTCCGGCTGTTCGACCGCCTCAGCGGCGAGCAGCTGGTCACCTATGCCGGCCTGCTGCGCGGGATGGACCGGGAAATGGTGGCGTCGCGGGTGGCGGAACTGCTCGCTGCCCTGGACGTGGCCAATGACGCCGGCACGCTGGTGGTGGACTATTCCGCCGGCATGACCAAGAAGATCGCGCTGGCCTCGGCGCTGATCCACGCCCCGCGGCTGCTGGTCCTCGACGAGCCGTTCGAATCGGTGGACCCGATCTCCGCGGCGAACATCCGCGACATCCTGGACCGCTACGTTTCCTCGGGCGGAACGGTCATCGTCTCCAGCCACGTCATGGACCTGGTCCAGCGCATGTGCGACCACGTCGCAGTCGTCGCGGGCGGCCGGGTCCTCGCCGCCGGGACTGTGGAGGAAGTCCGCGCCGGCGCCACCCTTGAGGACCGCTTCGTGCAGCTCGTGGGCGGCCGGAACCACACGGAAGGGCTGGAATGGTTGCGCACCTTCTGAGGCTCAAGCTGACCCTGCTGCGCAACAGCGTCCGGCGCAGCCCGTGGCAGCTGGTGGGCCTCGGGATCGGCGCCCTGTATGCCCTGGGAATCGTGGCTGTTTGCGTGGCCGGGCTGTTCGTCCTGCGCGGGGTGGAGATTGAACTCGCCCAGACCGTGGTGGTCCTGGGCGGCGCCACGGCGCTGCTGGGCTGGGCCGTCATTCCCGTCGCTGTCTCCGCCGCGGACATGACGCTGGACCCTGCCCGGTTCACCACCTTTGCCGTGCCCATGCCGCAGCTGCTGGCCGGGCTGGCGCTCGGCGGCCTGATCGGCATACCAGGTCTCGCCACCTCACTCGTTGCGCTCGCCACGGTGGGCACCTGGTCCCGCAGCCTGCCGGCCGCAGCCGGCGCCCTCCTCGGTGCCGTGCTGGGCGTGCTGAGCTGCATCGTTCTCTCCAAGGTCGTGACCACGGCCACGGCCGGACTGGCAAGCTCCCGGCGCTTCAAGGACATCAGCTCAGTCGCCTTCCTCATCCCGCTCGTGCTCACGGGGCCCATCGTGGCGGGCATCGCGAGGGGAATCGCCGGTTCCGGCGATTTCCTGACCGGCCTGGCCAGGGCCCTGTCCTGGACGCCGGCCGGGGCGGCGTTCTCGCTCGGCGGCGAGCTGGCTGCCGGCAGCTACGCGGCCGCGACCGTGAAATTCCTCATCGCCGCGGCCACCCTGGCGGGGCTGGCCCTGGCGTGGAAGGTCCTGCTGCAGCGCGCCCTGGTGACCCCGCCCTACGCCGGGACATCCAAGCGGCGGACTGGCGGCACGGGCCTGTTCGGGTTGCTCCCGGCGACACCGGCCGCCGCCGTCGCCGCGAGGTCCCTGTACTACTGGCTGCGCGATCCCCGCTACGCCGGCGCGCTCGTGGTCGTTCCGCTCCTGCCGGTGCTGTTCCTCTTCCAGGGCAGCCAGAGCGGGTTCTACGGCCCGTTCCAGTTCGTCGGGCCGCTGACGGCCTTCCTCCTGGCGTGGTCGATCTCCACGGACGTCTCCTATGACAGCACCGCCTTCGCCCTGCACGTGGCAACGGGGGTGCGCGGCGCCGACGACAGGCTCGGCCGTGCGCTGGCATGCCTGAGCTTTGCGCTGCCGGTGGCGGTCCTGTTCAGCGTCGGGCCGTTCTTCTTCACCGGCGACTGGGACAAGCTGCCCGCGGTCCTGGGCCTCTGCCTCGGCGTCCTCTTCACCGGCCTGGGCCTGGCCTCGGTGATCTCGGCGCGCTACACCGTGAGCGTCCCGCTTCCGGGGGACAGCCCGTTCAAGAAGCCGCCGGGCAACGTGGCCCAGACCCTCGCCGTGCAGTTCGGCGGCATGGCCGTGCTTCTGGTCCTCGTGGCTCCCGAGGCGGCGCTCGTGGCCGCGCAGTTCATCACTGGGAGCTCCGTGCCGGGCTGGATCGCGCTGGCCCTCGGACCCGTGCTTGGTCTCACACTCTTCGCCGTCGGTGTCCGGACCGGCGGAGCGTGGCTGGACCGGCGGGCGCCGGAGCTGCTGGCACAACTGGCTGTCAACCGCTGACGGGTGCATGCTGGGAGTGCGCAGACTCGGAAACCAGGTAGGCCAGTAAGGCAGGATCATGGAAGTTGTCATCCTTCCCGGCAGCAAACAGATCGCGTCGCTTGCCGCGGATGCGGTGGAGGCCCTTCTCCGCCGCAAGCCCGACGCCGTCCTGGGCCTGGCGACCGGTTCCACGCCCCTGCCGGTGTATGTCGAACTGGCGGCGCGGCACGAGCGCGCCGGCCTGGATTTCAGCCGGGTCCGCGCCTTCGCCCTGGACGAGTACGTGGGGCTGCCGGCCGGCCACCCGGAGTCCTACCGCGAGGTGATCGCCCGCGAATTCACCGCACGGGTGAACATCAGTCCGGCCAACGTCCACGTGCCCGACGGCGCGGCGGCGGACATCCCCGCAGCCTGCCGGGCCTACGAAGATGCCATCCGCGATGCCGGGGGCGTGGACCTTCAGCTCCTCGGCGTCGGAACGGACGGCCACATCGGGTTCAACGAACCGGGATCGTCGCTGGCGTCCCGGACGCGGATCAAGACCCTGATCGAGCAGACACGCCGGGACAACGCACGGTTTTTCGGCAGCCTGGCCGACGTGCCGCACCACGTCCTGACCCAAGGCCTGGGCACCATCCTGGATGCCCGCCACGTGATCCTGATCGCCACCGGTGCGCAAAAAGCCCAGGCCGTCCGGGACCTCGCGGAGGGCCCCGTCGCCGCCATCTGTGCGGCCTCCGTCCTGCAGTTGCACCCGCACGCCACCATCCTCCTGGACGAGGCGGCGGCGTCGTCGCTGCGGCTGGCGGATTACTACCGCCACAGCTACGACCACAAACCCGCCTGGCAGGGCCTCTAGGCCCCGCCGCCGGCACCCCGCAGGTCCGGCAGCGCCCTTCCAACGGCTAAGATGGGTGTCATGACTAGCATGACCGATCCTCTCGAAAACGATCCGATGCGCGAGCTCTCCGGAGCCGGGACGTCAACGGCCACGATCGAGCGCGAGGAACTGCGCCAGGAAGTTGAGCCCGGTGACCGGGAGCGCTTCTCGCACTACGTGCGCAAGGAAAAGATCATGGAATCCGCGCTGACCGGTGAACCGGTGATCGCGCTCTGCGGCAAGGTCTGGACTCCGGGCCGGGATCCGCAGAAGTTCCCCGTCTGCCCCGAATGCAAGGAAGTCTACGAGGGCCTGCGCCCCGGAAACGACGGCGGCAAGGGCTCCGGCGACAAGTAAGGGCAATCAACGGAACCAACAGGTTCCGTTAGCCGTCGTCTGACGGCGCTTCCCTATGGCGGCGCGCCGTCGCGCCCCTGATTTTCTGCTTTCCTGATTGCCGGTCCATGCTGTCCGGGTACTGCCTTACGGTCCATCCAAAAAGATTGGTGTTTTTGTGCTTAATTGGGTTTCTCCGTCGGCTGCAGCCATGCGCGGATGGAGGGCGCCTTAATGACGGAGACACTTTTCGGCGGACCCACGCTTCCCCCCGCCTATCCCGAGCGGGCCGCCTGGGGCACCGCCCCCAAGCTGCGCGCCTGGCAGCAGGAGGCGCTGGACAGCTACTTCAGCACCCATCCCAAGGATTTCCTTGCGGTCGCAACCCCCGGCGCGGGTAAGACCACCTTCGCCCTGCGCGTGGCGTCCATGCTCATCGATTCCGGAGTGGTCAACCGCGTGACCATCGTGGCACCCACCGACCACCTCAAGCGCCAGTGGGCCGACGCCGCTGCCCGGGTGGGCATCGCGATCGACCCGAACTTCAAGAATGCCGACGGCCAGCACGGCCGCGGATTCATCGGCGTCGCCGTGACCTACGCCCAAGTGGCCAGCAAGCCCATGCTGCACCGGGCCAAGACCGAAGCCGCCCGCACGCTGGTGATCCTGGACGAAATCCACCACGGCGGCGAGGCCCTGTCCTGGGGTGATGGCCTCCGTGAGGCGTTCGACCCGGCGGCCCGGCGGCTCTCCCTGACGGGCACCCCGTTCCGCTCGGACACCTCGCCCATCCCGTTCGTGGAGTACGCCGAGGACCGGGACGGGATCCGGCGCTCCAAGGCCGACTACACCTACGGCTACGGCAAGGCCCTGCGCGACCACGTGGTCCGCCCGGTGATGTTCATGGCCTACTCCGGCCAAATGCGCTGGCGCACCAGCGCGGGGGACGAGATGGCCGCCTCGCTCGGGGAGTCGGCCGTCACGAAGGACATCACATCCCAGGCCTGGCGCACCGCGCTGAACCCGGCCGGCGAATGGATCCCCGCCGTCCTGGCCGGCGCGGACAAGCGTCTCAGCGAGGTCCGGCGCAGCGTCCCGGATGCCGGCGGCCTGGTCATTGCCACGGACCACGAGGACGCCCGCGCGTATGCCGGCCAGCTGAAGAAGATCACCGGCGAATCGCCCACCGTCATCCTCTCCGACGACGCGAAGGCCTCCAGCAAGATCGAGGAATTCACCGCCAGCGAGAAGCGCTGGATGGTGGCCGTCCGGATGGTCTCCGAAGGCGTCGACGTTCCGCGGCTGTCCGTCGGCGTCTACGCCACCTCGACCTCCACCCCGCTGTTCTTCGCCCAGGCCGTGGGGCGCTTCGTGCGTGCCCGCAAGCGCGGCGAGACGGCGTCGGTCTTCCTGCCCTCCGTGCCGCAGCTGATGGCCCTGGCCAACTCGATGGAGGCCGAGCGCGACCACGCCCTGGACCGCCCGGAGAAGGAAGACAGCGACGGCCTCTTCAATCCCGAGGATTCGCTCATGGACGAGGCGAACCGCGAGGAGAAGGCCTCCGATTCCCTGATGAAGGGCAAGTTCGAGGCCCTCGACTCCCAGGCGTCCTTTGACCGGGTGCTCTTCGACGGCGGCGAATTCGGCACCGGCGGCGAGGTGGGCTCGGAGGACGAGCTCGACTTCCTCGGGATCCCGGGACTGCTGGACGCTGAACAGGTCGGCACGCTGTTGCGCCAGCGCCAGCACGAGCAGCTGAACCGGAAGAACAGGCGCTCCCCGCAGACTGAGGCAGCCGCGGCTGCGGCCCCGGCCGTGCCGGACCACCGGATGCTTATGGACCTGCGCACCGAGCTGGCCAAAAACGTCGCGGCCTGGTCTGCCCGCACCGGGACCCCGCACGGCGTCATCCATACCAAGCTCCGGACCGTCTGCGGCGGCCCGGCCGTCGCCCAGGCCAACGAGGAACAGCTGCAGACCCGCCTGCGCAAGCTCCAGGACTGGTTCATCGGCCGGAAGTAGCCCCGCGCAGGCGGTTATGGCACGGGGTTAAGGGCACAGGGTTATGGGCTCAGGCCAATAGGCGCCGGGCAACAGCAGAGGGACCAGTTCACTGTGAACTGGTCCCTCTGCTGTTTACTCTGCTTTGAACTTTGATTCGGCTACTGGCCGGCGCCGCAGACCTGGCCGTAGGTCTGGCCTGCCGCGGTGTAGTCGGCCTTCATGTCCTCGAGCTTGGCGGTGTCCGGGGAGGGCTTGGCTGACTCGTCGAAGTATTCGATGATGGTCTGCAGCGGGGCCCGCAGGTCCTCGGATGCCGCCGCCTTGATGGGCCGCAGCTGGTTGGCGACCCGGGTCATGCCGGTCTTGTCCGATGTGGCCGACTGGGCGGAGACCACGGTCTTGACCCGGGCGCAGGTTTCCTCGTTGGTCAGCTGCGGCGTGGCAGAGCAGCCGGCCGCGCCGAGCAGCGCTCCGGCGGCAATCAGGACGGTCAGGGTCTTCTTCATGGTGTACTCCGGGGTTCTACGGGTCTGTCGATATGGCAAGACTGGCGATGGGGGCAAGGATTTCGAGTCTACTGGCTCAGAGGACATCGACGCCGCCGAGCTCCATCTCGGCCACGGCATCGTCCAGGTCTTCGGCAATGCCGACCGTCAGGCCGCGCAGCACCGTGACGGAGTAGCCGGCCTGGACGGCATCCAGGGCGGTCGCTTTGACGCAGTAGTCCGTGGCGATGCCCACCACCACGATGTCCTCGACGTCGTGGCTCTGCAGCCAGTCGTCCAGCCCGATCGCGTCCTCGCCAGCGGCGAAATCACTGCCCGCGAAGGGACTCACTGTGTTGTCGGAGTCGTCGGAGTCGTCGGAGTCGTCGGAGTCGTCGGAGTCGTCGGAGTCTCCGGAGTCTCCGGGGCCTCCGGCGCCGGTAACGGGCATGGCGCCGGGCTGGCGGTCACCGGTGGGGACGTCGTCCTCGGGGGCCAGCAGCCCTTCGAAGCCGGAGTACGCCGCGGCGAACTGGCCCTTGCGGAAGTACGCCTGGATGTGTTCGGGATCAAGATCGGGATGCAGTTCGGCCCCGCGGGTGCCCGCCACGCAGTGCCGCGGCCAGCTGTCCACGAGATCGGGTTTCTCCGAGAAGTGCTCACCCGGATCGATGTGCCAGTCCTGGGTGGCCACGACGTGGTCGAACTGGCCGTGGTGGGCATCAACGTACTCGCTGATTTCCCCGGCCAGGCTTGCCCCGCCTGGGACAGCCAGGGCACCTCCCTCACAGAAATCGTTTTGGACGTCAACGATGATCAAGGCGCGGGACATTCAGTCCTCCTCGTAGATGGTGGGGATGGCCGCCTCGCCGCGCTGGAGCCGGTTGACCACCGCGGGAAGCTCCCGCATGGTTTCCGCGTGGCGCCGGCGCGCGCGCTGGACCCCCTCCGGGCCCGTCCACCCGGGGAGGAGCTCGCCGTTCTTGACGAACTGCTGCAGCAGCGGACGGTCGTTGCCGTCGTCCTCCGGGTGATGGCCGACGCCGACGATTTCGGCCGTGGCGGTCCCGCGCTCATTGAGCTTGCGCAGCGCGTACTTCCGGCCGCCCTTGCTGGCCTTGTTCTTGGCGGCCTTGGCGACGGAGATGAAATCGCCGGCGTCGTCGGTACGGCTGACGAGCTTGTAGACCATGCTCGCCGTCGGGGCCCCGGACCCGGTCACGAGCGAGGTGCCCACGCCGTAGGAGTCCACCGGCGCGGACGCCAGCGCCGCGATGGCGAATTCGTCGAGGTCTGAGGTCACCACGATCTTGGTGTGGTCGTTGCCGAGCTCGTCGAGCAGCCGGCGCACCCACTGGGCCTGGGCCACGAGGTCGCCCGAGTCCAGCCGGACAGCGCCCAGCTTGTCCCCGGCGAGATCGACGGCGGTGCGGACGGCCGTTTCGACGTCGTACGTATCCACCAGCAGGGAGGTGTCCGGCCCAAAGGCGGCAATCTGGGCCTCGAAGGCCTCCCGCTCGGTGTCATGGAGGAGCGTGAAGGAATGGGCGGCCGTGCCCACCGTCTTCAGCCCATAGCGCAATCCGGCCTCCAGGTTCGAGGTGCTGTCGAACCCGGCAATGACCGCGGCCCGGGCAGCGGCGGCCGCAGATTCCTCGTGCGTCCGGCGCGATCCCATTTCGATGCACGGGCGGGTCCCGGCCGCGGAGATCATCCGGGAGGCGGCGGAGGCAATGGCGCAGTCGTGGTTGAGCACGGAGAGCAGGTAGGTCTCCAGGATGCAGGCCTCGGCGAACGTGGACTCAACGATCAGCACGGGGGAGTTCGGGAAGTAAGCCTCACCCTCCGGATAGCCCCAGATGTCGCCGGAAAAGCTATAGCCGGCCAGGTACTCCAGTGTCTGGTCGTTGACCACCTTGGTCCGGCGCAGGTAGTCCAGTTCCGGCTCGCCGAAGCGGAAGTTCGCGATCCCTTCCAGGAGGCGGCCGGTGCCTGCCACGATGCCGTAGCGGCGCCCGTCCGGGAGCCGCCGGGCGAAGGCCTCGAAGACCGATTTGCGGTGCGCCGCGCCGGACTGCAGGGCACCCTGCAGCATGGTCAGCTCGTAGTGGTCTGTGTACAGGGACGTGCGGGGACGGTCCCAGCCAGCGGAGGTACTCACAAATTCACTCTAGTGTGCATCCCCATAGAATGGACAGATGACCCTCAGCGTTGCGCTCGGCCCCGACACACGGGAGAGTACCCAGACCGGAACAGTGACGTCCGGCGACGTCCTGACCGCCCCGGACGTCCCCTGGAACCTCGTGATCTGGAACGATCCCGTGAACCTGATGAGCTATGTGAGCTATGTGTTCCGCAGCTATTTCGGCTACTCGGAGGCGAAAGCGAACAAGCTGATGATGGAGGTCCACAAGAAGGGCCGCTCGATCGTGGCGCACGGCAGCAAGGAACAGGTGGAGCAGCACGCCGTCGCGATGCATGGCTACGGCCTCTGGGCGACGGTGGAAAAGGCCACCGGCGGCACCGCGGGCGGTTCCGGCAAAGGCAAGGGAAAACGTGGCTAAGGCATTCAAGTACGGGCTCAAGGGCATCAAGGGCCATCTGGAGCCGGCCGAGCGGGAGCTGCTGCGCAGCCTTTTCGATGACGTCATCTCCATGCTGGAGCCGGAGCAGCGCGCCAACGAGGACCCGCTGGCGGCCCTGGTGGGCCTTGACACCGAAGCCCGCGAACCCTCTGACCGCGCCATGCGGCGGCTGTTGCCGAACGTGATGAAGAACGACGACGCCGCCTCCCTGGAGTTCCGCCGTTACACCGAGCGGTCGCTGCGCGAAAGCAAGATCGGCGCGCTGAAGGCGGCCGCACTGAGCCTGGACCGGGACAACCTCGTCCTGACCCCGGACGACGCCCGGCACTGGGCCACCGCGCTCAACGATGTCCGGCTGGTGCTGGCCGAACGCCTCGACATCCGTGACGACGCCGACGCCGACAACATCCACCTCATGCAGGACTGGGCCCAGGCCGAGGACGTCGAAAGCTACCTGGCCCTGGTGTACAACTTCACCACCTGGCTGCAGGAGTCGCTGGTCCAGGCCATGGCGCACTCGCTCGATAGGTAGGGCCGCTAAGCGACAGCGGTGGCGTCAGAAACAGGCACGGACTGTATCTGAGGAAGCTTCTCGAAGGCCGGCTTTGCGAACCAATATCCCTGAAACAAGCGGATGCCGGCCTCCTTCAGAATCCGGAACTCCGCCTCCGTCTCGGTGCCCTCTGCGAGCACCGTGATGTCGAGCTCCTTGGCGATGCCGACGATGCCAGCAACGACAGCCTGGAAGGCCGGGCTGGTGTCGATTCCCCGGATGAGCTTCATGTCGATCTTGACCAGGTCCGGCTGGAAATCGGCCAGCAGCCCCAGCCCTGCATGACCGGCACCAAAGTCGTCGATGGCGGTGGTGAAACCATGCTTGCGGTATTCGGTGATGATGTTCGTGAGGTGGGCGGTGTCGGAAACCTCCTCATTCTCCGTGAACTCGAACATGATCGACGACGTCGGAAAGCTGCAACGCCTGGCTGCAAGCAGCGTCGCACGAAGGCACGCGGCCGGTTCGTACACCGCGTTCGGCATGAAGTTGATGGAGAGAATCAAGTCCTCACCGGCAGGAAACAGCCGCGATGCCAGCTCGATTGCCTTGACGCGGCAGTCCTGGTCGAAACGGTACTTTTGCTCAGGTGCGACTCTGGACAGGACGTGAAAAGCCCCCTCTCCCGTCAAGCCTCTGACCAGTGCCTCGGAGCCCCATACGCGACCAGCAACGGCGTCATAGATCGGTTGGAAGGCAGGGTCTTCCGCGCCTTGCCCATCCGCCGGAAACCTGTGTGACCCATCAGACACGAGTTGCAGGACACAATGTGATGGCCGTGCCTGTAGTGAAGCCCTATCCTCGAATAATCATGACTTCAGCATCAAATACGGATCCGGCAGCGCCAGCTGCGGCGGAGACCGCAGCGGGCAGCGCCGGAAATGCCGGGCTGGCGTCGCGCCCCATCGGCGTCTTCGACTCCGGAGTCGGCGGCCTCACGGTGGCCCGCTCGATCATTGACCAGCTGCCCAACGAATCCATCCTGTATGTCGGTGACACTGCGCACGGCCCCTACGGCCCCCTTCCCATCGCCGAAGTCCGGGCCAACGCCCTCGGCGTCATGGACGAGCTCGTGGATTCCGGCGTGAAGCTGCTGACCATCGCCTGCAACTCCGCGTCCGCCGCCGTGCTGCGTGACGCCCGCGAACGGTACACGGCCCGGTACGGGATCCCCGTGATCGAAGTGATCCAGCCGGCCGTGCGGCGCGCCGTCGCGGCGACCCGGACGGGCCGGGTGGGTGTGATCGGGACCTCGGCCACGGTGGGCTCACGCGCCTACGAGGACACCTTCGCCGCGGCCCCGGACCTGGAGATCACGTCCGTGGCCTGCCCGGCGTTCGTGCCGTACGTGGAGGCCGGGATTACCACCGGACCGGAACTGCTCGCCGTCGCCCGCGACTACCTGGCACCGCTCATTGCCGCCGGGGTGGACACGGTGGTGCTCGGCTGCACCCACTACCCGCTGCTCACCGGCGTGATCTCCTTCGTTATGGGTGAGGACGTCACGCTGGTTTCCAGCGCTGAGGAAACCGCCAAGGACGTCTACCGGGCTTTGGCCTCCCGGGGCCTGGAGCGCACGGACGCCGCGGCGCCGGAGCACAATTTCATCGCCACCGGCGACGCCGCCCAGTTTGAGCACCTCGCCCGGCGCTTCCTGGGCCCCGAGGTCCTCAGTGTCCGCCACGTGGACCACGTCGCGGCGCAGTACCCCACCGGCAGCCTCGCCCGGATCACCCCGGAGATGATCGCCGCCGCCCGGGCCGGCGCGGGCCGGCCGCGGATCTCCAACTTCGTGGGCGGATCCGCGGGCGGGGGACCACTGCTGTGAAGCTGACCATCGTGGGCTGTACCGGCTCCTTCCCGGGGCCGGGCTCGCCGGCGTCGTGCTATTTGCTGACCGCCAACGACGGCGAGCGGAACTGGAAGATCGTCCTGGACCTCGGCAGCGGGGCGCTCGGCGCCATCCAGCGCTACACGGACCTGGAGGACATTGACGCGATCTTCCTCACCCACCTGCACCCGGACCATTGCATGGACCTGTGCGGGCTCCATGTTGCCGTGCGCTGGAAGCCGGGCGGCTGGGGACGGGGCAGGATTCCGGTGTGGGGGCCTGCCGCGACGGCCGACCGGATGGCCACGGCCTACGGGCTGGACCTGGATCCGGGCATGCACGAGGAATTCGATTTCAGCAACTGGTCCGAGCGCAAGCCGGTCAGCGTCGGCCCGTTCACAGTGACGCCCTTTGCGGTGAACCATCCGGTCGAGGAGGCCTACGCCCTCCGCGTGGAGGTCACCGAGCCCGCCAAGGACGGCACGCCCGTGACCCGCGTCCTGAGCTACTCCGGGGACACGGACTCCTGCGCGGGCCTGGAGGACGCCGCGCGCGACGCCGACCTTTTCCTGTGCGAGGCGGCGTTCGAGGAAGGCCGCGACGACGGGATCAAGGACGTGCACCTGACGGGCAAGCGGGCGGGGGAGGCCGCCGTCGCCGCCGGCGCGCGCCGGCTGCTGCTGACGCACATTCCCGTCTGGACGTCGCCGACCACCGTCATGGCCGAGGCCAAGGAGATCTTCGGCAAGGACGTGGCGGTCGCCGTCGCGGGCGTGCACTACACCGTCTAGCGCGCGCAGGCGGCCCGCGCGGTCGGGACCGGGTGAGTCGATAAGCTAAAGGCATGACTTCCCAAGCTCCCAGTGTCCCCGTCATCCGCGCCGACGGCCGTACCCCCGACCAGCTTCGCCCCATCAGCATCACGCGCGGCTGGTCCAAGCAGGCCGAGGGTTCGGCCCTGATCGAGTTCGGCAACACCCGGGTCCTGTGCACGGCTTCCCTGACCGAGGGCGTGCCTCGCTGGCTCAAGGGCGAGGGCCGCGGCTGGGTCACGGCCGAGTACGCCATGCTGCCCCGGGCCACGAACACCCGGTCCGACCGCGAGTCGGTCAAGGGCAAAATCGGCGGCCGCACCCATGAGATCTCCCGGCTGATCGGCCGCTCGCTGCGCTCCATCATCGACACCAAGGCCCTCGGCGAGATCACAATCGTGCTGGACTGCGATGTCCTGCAGGCCGACGGCGGCACGCGCACCGCGGCGATCACCGGCGCCTACGTGGCACTGGCCGACGCCATCCGGTTCGCCCGCGAGAAGAAGATGATCGCCCGCAACGCCCAGCCCCTGATCGACACGATCGCCGCGGTGTCCGTGGGCATCATCGACGGCGTCCCGATGCTCGACCTGCCCTACGTCGAAGACGTGCGCGCCGAGACCGACATGAACGTCGTGGTGACAGGCTCCGGTAAGTTCGTCGAAGTCCAGGGCACCGCCGAGGGCGCACCGTTCGACCGTGACGAACTGAACAAGCTGCTGGACCTCGCGCTGCTGGGCACGGAGCAGCTCGCCGCGATCCAGCGCGACACCCTGGCGGAGGCCCCGTGACGGAGACGCCCCTCGCGGACCGGCCGGAAGCCGACGGCCCGGGCCCGCGGCTTGTCCTGGCCACCCACAACAAAGGCAAGCTCCGGGAACTCCGTGAGCTGCTCCGCGGCCAGGTTCCCGGGCTCGACGTCGACACGCAGGTGGTGGACGCCGGCGCCGTCGGTGCCCCCGACGTCGCCGAGACCGGCGTAACCTTCGCCGAAAACTCGCTGCTCAAGGCCCGGGCGGTGGCCGAGGCCACGGGGCTCGTGGCGATCGCCGACGACTCCGGACTGGCCGTGGACGTCCTCGGCGGCGCGCCCGGGATATTCTCGGCGCGCTGGTCCGGCCGGCACGGCGACGACGCCGCGAACCTGCAGCTGCTGCTCGCCCAGCTGGCCGACGTGCCGGACGGGTACCGCGGGGCCGCGTTCGTCTGCGCGGCAGCGCTGGCGGTGCCCGGGTCCTCGCCCGACGGCAGCCGGGAAGTCGTGGAATACGGGCAGCTGGAAGGGACACTCCTGCGGGAGCCGCGCGGGGAGGGCGGCTTCGGCTATGACCCCGTCCTGCAGCCGAACGGGCTGGAACGCAGCTGCGCCGAGCTCAGTTCCGAGGAGAAGAACGCCATCAGCCACCGGGGCCATGCGTTCCGGGCGCTCCTGCCGGCCATCGTCGAGGCCCTRGCCGGGAAGTAGCCTGCCCGGCCAGGCTCAGGACGAAGGAAGGCGCCCCACACGGTGGGGCGCCTTCCTTGTTATCTGCTGCGTTTACTGCGGCAGTGCGCTACGGGGTCCGGCGCTCTTCTTCGGGCTCATGCTCTTCGATGAATTCGTCCACGGCGTCCGTGCCGTACTTCTCGGCCTGGCGCCTGGCGATGGCGCCCCGTATGACCTCGATGGCGATCGGGATCACGGAGACCAGCACGATGGCGATGAAGATGATGTCCAGGTTGTCCTTGACCCACGGCACTTTGTCCCCGAGCAGGTAACCCAGGAGCGTGACGCCGCCGCCCCACAGCACCGCGCCGATCACGTTGTAGGTGAAGAATTTGCGTTTGCTCATCTGCGCAACGCCCACGATCACCGGGACGAAGGTGCGGATGATCGGAACGAACCGGGCCAGGATCAGGGCCTTGCCGCCGTGCTTTTCGAAGAACGCATGCGCACTATCCACGTTTTCACGCTTGAACAGCTTGGAGTTGGGCCTGTTGAACAGGGCAGGTCCCGCCTTGGACCCAATCAGGTAGCCCACCTGGTTGCCGATGATCGCGGCGACGATGATGAGCGCGGTCAGGACCCAGATGTTGACCTGGATGGTGCCGGTGGCCACGAGCAGCCCGGCAGTGAACAGCATGGAGTCCCCAGGCAGGAAGAATCCGATCAGCAGCCCGGTCTCGGCAAAGATGATGCCGCAGACCAGCAGGACCACCCACGGCGCAAAGGCCGGATTCGCCAGGAAAACCTGGGGGTTGAGCCAGTCCGGCAGGAAGGAGGCCAGGTGCGGCTGGACGGGGCCGGCGCCGCCAAGGGCGGACACGGCGAGGTCGCTCATTGCTAGTACGTTCACCTGTTAAGGGTACTTGACGGCAGGCTGCAGGCCCGGGGGCCCAGCCCCGGGGACCGTTCCCGGTGCGGGAGGATCCGTCCGCGGGCGGTAAAGTTGGGCCGTGACTTTGGACTTTACGGCGATCGACTTTGAGACCGCGAACGGCTTCCGCGGTTCACCGTGCGCTGTTGGCCTGAGCAAGGTCCGCGGCGGCGTCGTCGTTGAGGAAGCCTCCTGGCTCATGCGGCCACCGGAAAACCATGACACCTTCGACCACCACAACGTCCGGATCCACGGCATCCGGCCGGACCAGGTGGCGGGACTGCCGCGGTTCGGGGAGCTGTTCCCGGAGATCGGCGCGTTCATCGGCGGCGACGTGCTGGCGGCCCACAATGCAGGGTTCGATCTCGGTGTGATCCGCTCCGGCCTGGAGGTCTCCGGGATGGCCGGACCCGCGTACGACTACGTCTGCACAGTGATACTGTCCCGGCGCTGCTACTCCCTGGTGTCCAATTCGCTGCCGTACGCCGCCGAAGAGGCCGGGGTCCCGCTGATCAACCACCACGATGCCGCCGAGGACGCCCGGGCCTGTGCCGGCATCCTGATCGACATCGCCGCCCGCAACGGGGCAGCAAGCATCGCGGAACTCTACCTGTCCCTCGGCCTGACGGTGTCCCACCAGCCGGCGTTCGACCCCCGGCGCGACCCGCTGTCCAAGGCCACCCTGGCCGCAATGGAGGCGCTCGCCGGGGGAACAAACGGCGCGGCCCCGGGCCGGCGCTTCGTGGCCGGGTGGCCGGAGGAAGGCCCCAACCCGACACCCAACGCCGCCGCCAGCCCCGACCACCCACTGTTCGGCCAGACCGTGGTGTTCACCGGCGAACTGGCAATTCCCCGCCCCGAAGCAAAGGTCCGTTCCGCAGAGCTCGGCGCCAGGCCTGAAAGCCGGGTGACAGCCCGTACTACCGTTCTGGTGGTGGGCGACGGCTTTGTGGCCGCGGACCTGCGCTCCGGCCGGTTGACAGGCAAGGCGCGCCGCGTCCTGGAACTGCACGAACGCGGGCAACGCATCGAGGTCCTGTCCGAGGGCGAATTCCTCCAGATGGTCGGCGGACATCTGGCTGCCGCACCTGCCTGACCCGGCCCCGCCTGTCGGGGTCCTGCCTGTCCGGCGGTCACACGGCGCAACAATCATTCCTCCCACGGCGCGCCCGCTCGTAGCCTTGGCGGATGAGCAAACCCACGGATGCACAGGTCCCCACAGCGCCGGCCAAGTCAGCGCCGTCGGCGTCAATGCCGGCGGACTCGGCGCCCGCGAAGTCAGCACCGGCGACGCGCGGAATTGACTGGCATCGGGTGTTCGCGTTTCCGAACCCGGTGAATGAGTACGCCGCCCGCATCACCGCGGCCCTGGTGGTGGCGCTGTCCGCCGTGACCCTGCTGACCGGTTTCGGGTGGGGGCTCGCCGTCATCGCGGCCGGTTTCTGGCTGCGCGTGCTGTTCGGTCCCCGGATCTCGCCCCTGGCCCAGCTCTCGGTCAAGGTCCTGACGCCCTGGCTCGGGCGGACCCGTCTTGTCCCCGGTCCGCCCAAGCGGTTCGCCCAGGGCATCGGCGCTGCCGTGTCGACGGCGTCGGCGGTGCTGCTGGCCGCCGGCCTCGCTCCGGCGGCGTGGGTGCTGCTCGCCGTGCTGATCGCCGCCGCGTCCCTTGAGGCGTTCGCCGGGTTCTGCCTCGGCTGCACCATTTTCGGCTTCCTGCAGCGCCGCGGGCTCATCCCCGAGGACGTCTGCGAAGCCTGCAACAACATCTCGCTCCGCGGCGCCTAGGATCCGGGGCGCTTAGGTCCGCGGCGCCTGGGTTCCGCCGAAGCGGCCGCCAGGGCTGGGCATGTCCTTGGGTGCGCTGCCGCCAGGGGACATGTCCTCCGGAGGCTCTGACGGGTGGACATGGTGGCAATATGTCCAGTCCCCGCCGCCGGAAATGGGCATGTCCTGAGGATACCGCGGCCTGGGGATGGACATGTCCTTCGAGCCATGGGGCGACCGGACATGTCCCTGGGTGCGCTGCCGTCAGGGGCGGAAATGTCCTCCGGAGGTTCTGACGGGTGACATGGTGGCAATATGTCCAGTCCCCGCCGCCGGAGATGGGCATGTCCTGAGGATGCCGCGGCCAGGGCTGGGCATGTCCTCTGGAGGCTCTGACGGGTGAACATGGTGGCACTATGTCCAGTCCCCGCCGCCGGAAATGGGCATGTCCTGAGGATGCCGCGGCCAGGGATGGGCATGTCCTTCGCGGCGGGGCGGTACGGGGCATGTCCCGCGGACAAGCCGGGCCGCGGCTTCCGGACGCAGCTGGCTGCGTTGCGCAAATGCCGGAGACTCGACACCTGGCGTTCACTGGCCCGGCCGAGTGTTGGCCGCCGAAGCTATGAGCCAGTGACGGCGGTCAGCTTCGAGGCCATGCCCCGGATGACCTCCGGCGCCTGCAGCGCCGCCAGCCAGTCTGCCGGCAGGCACCGCTCGCCGTAGAACGCGCCCAGGATGTTCCCGGCGATCGACGCCGTCGAATCGCTGTCCCCGCTGTGGTTCACCGCCACCGCGATCGCGGCACGGAAATGCGTCTGGGCGGGGTCGGTCCCGGCAGCGTCGGCAGTCCCGGTGTCCGCCGTCCCCGTTCCTGTCCCGGTTCCCGGGGCTGTGGCCAGCACGGCGTACAGCGCGACGGCGAGGGCTTCCTCGGCCACCCACCCCTCGCCGAGTTCGCCAACCAGGTCCTCGGGGCTGAGCACGTCTCCGCCGCCGGGCAGGTTTCCGGCCAACCGCAGGGCCGCCTGCAGCCGCGCCACCACTTCCGGATCCGGATTTTCGCCCTTGCGCAGGATGCCGCCGAGCAGCTGCCCGAGGGCGGATTCCGCCGCTTCGCGTAGCCCGTGGCCGGAGGACAGGGCATGGATGAGAAGGCTGAAAACTCCGGCGCTCTGCCGTGCCGCGGGGTGGCCGTGCGTCAGGGACGCGGCATCGGCACTGAGCTTATAGACCGTTTCCGCTTCGAGGTGGGGGATCAGGCCGAAGGGCGCCGACCGCATCACGGTGCCGCAGCCCTTCGAATCCGGATTGACCGGCCGCTTCACGGTACCCATCTCGCCCGTGGCCAGTCCGGTCAGGCACGCGTTGCCGGGCGAACGCCGGCTCTTCAGGACATCCTGGGCATCGATCCAGCGCGGCGGCTGGAACGGGGCCGACGCCGGCACGGCGACGCCCTGGGTGCCCAGCCAGCGCAGGTACGCGAGCCACAGGCACGCGTTGATGTCCGCCGCCACGCCGTCGTTGGCCCATTCCAGCGCCTCGAGGAGGCCGTCGGCGGTGTACAGCGTCATTTGCGTGTCGTCCGAAAACGGGCTGCCGGCGTCGAGCGCGGAAAAATCCTGCAGGCCCGCGGGGCCGAACCGGGCGCGGATGGCGGAAATGCTGTCGAACTCGACGGCGTAGCCCAGCGAATCTCCGAGCGCGCCGCCCAGCAGGCAGCCGTGGATGCGCGAGCCGTGGGCAGGGGAGTGTGGCTGGCCGGGTGTTGGGGCGGGTGCGGGGCTGGTCCCGGGCTCGGTGCTCATGCCCTCAAATTTACCCGGCGCTGCACCGCACCCCGCAATGCCGGCGCCYGCCGGGGAGTTAGCGCCGCCGCCTGGGTGCCGGGCGGCGGCGGATGCGGAAGGCCGGTAGGGTGCTGGTAGGACCCGTCCAGCGGTCAGACGAGGCAACCGCCGGCGCCGTACCGCCGGGCAGCGGAGGAAACGAATGCGCGAACCAGCGTGGCGGAAGACCGGGACCACCCCCGACTACAGGTTCTCCCTGGCCAACGAGCGGACGTTCCTGGCCTGGATCCGCACGTCCCTGGCCCTGATTGCCGGAGCCCTGGCGATCGACCAGCTGGCCCCGGAGATCGCCCCCGGCCCCGTGCGGATCGTGTTGTGCGTCATCCTCGCGTTCCTGGGCGCGGGCCTGGCCGCCCTGTCCTATCACCGGTGGGGGCTCATGGAGGCTGCCATGCGGAACAACAGGGAGTTGCCGTTCTCCGCCGTGATGCTGGTGATGACCATCGGCGTCGCGGCTGCGGCCCTGGTGTTCGCGGTCCTGATCCTGGTGGCGAGGTGAAACCGGCTGCGGCCAGGGACCCCGGGCTGCAGCCCGAGCGGACCTCCCTGGCCTGGCGCCGGACGTTGCTGGCCCTCATCGTGGCGGACCTGCTGGTCTGGCGCAGCTGGGCGCTCGCAGGGTCCCGGGGCGGCGCTGCGGGTCCTGTTGATTTCCTTGGTCTCTGCGCGCTGGCCGCCATGGCCGCTACGCTGGTCCTGGGTGTGTGCGTGCTGGTCCGCGGGCGCGAGCTCCGACGGTCCAACGCTGCGCCGGCGGCGCCGCTGCTGCGCTGGGCCGCCGCCGCCGTCGTGGTCCTGGCCGCCAGCGCCGTGGCCGCGGTCGCCCTGGGGCACTGAGCGGCGGGCCGGAACGGCCACCCAGCCGGAATCCAGCCAACATCCAGATTGCGCTGGCAGACTGCTGGCGGACCCAGTCTCCAGGCGGCCGAGGCCGCCCCGGACCACGAACCCGGCGGCGGTCCAGCGACGCCGCAACTGCAGCCCTGGGCGCGCCGCCAGCAAAGGAATCCTGACCATGACCCTGCTTGTGCCAGCCCCCGACTCCGTCGACGTCCAGCCACCGGCCGCCAGCGACGTCCCGCCCCGGCCCCGGCCCGGGCTCGTCGCCCGGCTGTCCGCCGAGGCCCTGGGGACCCTGATCGTCGTGGTTGCTGGCCTGGGCGTGCCGCTCTTCACCATTCCGCAGTCGAGCCCGCTGCCCGCCGCCCTGGCCGCCGGCCTGGCCCTGACGGCGGCGATGCTCGCCGTCGGCTACGTCTCCGGCGGCCACTTTAACCCCGCCGTCACCGTAGGCAGCGCCATCGCCGGCCGGATCCGGTTGGCCGACGCCGCCGCCTACATCGGCTCGCAGCTGGTGGGCGCCATGCTCGGGGCCGTCGCCCTGTACGGCGTGCTGCGCACCGTGCCGACCATCAACGACTCCCAGGGCGCATTCGCCACCGTGGCTGCCGGATTCGGCGAGCACTCGATCATCCAGGTGCCCATGGCAGGCGTCCTGCTCGTGGAGGTCCTCGGCACGGCACTGCTCGTGGCCATCTTCCTTGCCACGACCGCCCGCCGGAATCCGTCCAGGGCGGCTGCGCCCTTCGCGGTCGGCCTGACGACGGCGATGCTCCTGCAGTTGGGCCAGGCCCTGGGCAATGTGCCGTTCAACCCGGCCCGGGCAACGGCGTCGGCCATCTTCAGCGGCCCGGACGCGCTCGGGCAGCTGTGGCTGTTCTGGGTGGCACCGGTGGTCGGTGCGGCCATCGCCGGGCTGGTATGCCGCGGCTTCGTCCAGTCGGCCCGGACCAGTGACCCGGCCACTGCCGCGGTCACCGGCCAGCCCACCGCCCAGACCGCCGGCCAGTCCGACGGAAGGCCCGCCGCCCAGTCCGACGGAGAGCTCACGGAAGCCGATGCGGATGGCGCCGATTTCGATGACGCTGGGCTGGCCGGCGTCACCGCCGCCACCGCTTCTGCTTCGGCCGCCCCCGCCGGCAACGACGAGGCCCGCAGCTTCTTCGACCGCAAGGGCGGGAAGTAGCTACTGCTGACCACTTTTAACCTCCGTCACACCTCCGGGGTGGTGGCGCAAGAGTGTCGGTGGCAGCCGATACCGTAGGAATATGCGGTTATTGCACACCTCCGACTGGCACTTGGGCCGGTCCTTCCACGGCATCGGTATGCTGGATGCCCAGCGCGCCTTCATCGACCAGCTTGTGGCCTTTGTCCGGGATGAGAGCGTCGACGTCGTCCTCATCGCCGGGGACGTCTATGACCGCGCACTGCCGGGCGTCGACGTCGTCGGCCTGCTGGATGACGCCCTGGTGCGCCTCACCGGGGCCGGCGCCGAAGTTGTGTTGACCAGCGGCAACCACGACTCCGCTATCAGGCTGGGGTTCGCGTCGCGGCTGCTCGAGCGCGGGGGAGTGCATTTGCGCACACGGCTGAATGAACTGGACGTTCCCGTTCTCTTTCCGCTCGGGGACGATGCCGGGAATGAGGCAGCGCCGGTGCTCGCCATCTACGGGATCCCCTGGCTGGAGCCCCGGCTGGTCGCCGAGCAGCTGGGCGTCGAGACCGCGAGCCACTTCGAGGTCACCCGCGCCGCCACCGAACGGATCCGTGCCGACGTGCGGCAGCGGAGTCAGACCCGGACCGTCCATTCGGTGGTGCTGGCGCACACCTTCGCCAGCGGCGGCATCAGCTCCGACAGCGAACGGGATCTGAGCATCGGCGGCGTCGGCGCGGTCCCGCTGGATCTCTTCGACGGCTTTGGCTACACCGCGTTGGGCCACCTGCACGGCAGGCAGGAGCTCTCGCCGGCAGTGCGCTACTCCGGCTCGCCGCTCGCGTATTCGTTCTCGGAGGCGAAGCACAGGAAGGGCAGCTGGCTCGTGGAGGTCGACGCCGAGGGGATCGGCGGCGTGCGCGAGGTGCTGTGGGATGCGCCCCGGACCCTCGCCGTGCTCCGCGGGAAGCTGGATGAGCTTCTGGAGTCGGAGGACTTCGCGTGGGCCGAGACTGCGTATTGCCAGATCACGCTGACTGACGAGGCCCGCCCGGCCCAGGCGATGGACCGCCTGCGGGCACGGTTCCCCGACACCCTGGTGCTCGGCTTCGATCCCGATGGTCCCGGCGCGGCGCCCAAAGCCAGCTACAGCAGCCGGCTGGCCGAAGCCGAGGACGACCTCTCCGTCTGCTGCGGATTCCTCGAGCACGTCCGGGGCAGGCCGGCTTCCGACGCCGAAGCCGCAGTCCTCGCCGAGGCGCTCGACGTCGTGCGCCTGGAAGGAGCGTCCCTGTGAGGATCCACCGCCTGGAGATTTCCGCGTTCGGCCCGTTTGCGGGCACGGAGCGGATCGACTTCGACCGCCTGAGCGCACACGGGCTCTTCCTGCTGAACGGCGCCACCGGCGCGGGCAAGACCAGCGTCCTGGACGCCATCTGCTTCGCCCTCTACGGATCGGTTCCCGGGGCCCGCCAGGACGGAAAGCGGCTGCGCAGCGACCACGCGGAGGCCGCCGCCGAGCCGCGCGTCACCTGCGAATTCTCGGCCAAGGGCCGGCACTTCGAAGTCTCCCGCTCGCCCGCGTGGGACAAGCCGAGCGCCCGGGGCCGGAACGGCTTCACGGTCCAGCAGGCCAACACGCTGCTGCGCGAACGCATCGACGGCGCGTGGGTGGAGAAATCGGGCAGGAATGATGAGGCCGGCGCCGAGATCACCGACGTCCTGGGCATGAACCGGGACCAGTTCACGCGCGTCGTCATGTTGCCGCAGGGGGACTTCGCCGCGTTCCTGCGCTCCAAGGCGTCCGACCGTCTGGAGCTGCTGCAGAGCCTGTTCGGTACGCAGCGCTTTGAAGCCGTGGAACAGGAACTGTCCCGGCAGGCGCAGACCGCCAAGGCCGAGGTCGCCAACCTCAACGCGAAGCTGGACCTGCTGCTGGCACAGGCGGAGTCCGAAACAGCGGCGCTCGAACTCGACCCCGACGGCGCCCCCGGCCGGGATGAACCCGATGCCCTGTTGGCCTGGCTCGACGCCGCAGCGGCAGCCGCCGTGGAGGGCCGGCGCAGCGCTGCCGGGGGAGCCGAGAAGCAGGCCGCCGACCAGGCGTCCCTGTTGGAGGCGGCGAACGCGCGGGCCAACCGCCACGCCAGACTCGCCGCCGCGGAACAGCGGCGGATCGACGCCGACGCCGCCGCCCCCGTCCTGGCGGGCAAGGCCGTCACACTGGGCCTGCACCGCCAGGCCGAAATGCTCGGCGGCCAGTTGCAGGCGGTCGAAAGCGCCGCGGCAGCCGAGGACCTGGCAGGAACGGCCCTGCTGGATGCGGCGCGGCAGCTGCGGTCCGCGGCCGCCACAGACCCGGAGCTCGCCGGGCAGGACGTCCTCGACGCCGGCGTCCCCACCGCCGACGACGACGATGCCGACCCTGTCCGGGCGGGTAAATCCGTCATGTTGGACAGCGCGGCCGTCCGCGGAACCCTCGCCCGGCTGCGGTCCCTGAACGCCGTGCTCACCGAACGCCTGCCCGACGAAGCCCGGCTCCTCGGGCTCACACAGCGCGGCGGCCGGCTGCGCCTGCAACTGCAGGAGCTGGAAAAAGGACGGCTGGCCGGTGCCGCCGCACTGGACACCCTGCGCACTGAGTCGGCGGCCCTGTCCGCCGGCATCCGCCCCCTCGAGGAGCTGGCCGCGGAAGTCCAGTTGCGCACCAAGGAAGCCACGGCAGCGGACGAACTCGTGACCATCGTTGGCCGCTTCCTCGCCGCCGAGGCCGAATGCGCGGCAACCGCCGGACAGCACGCCGCTGCCCTCAGCACGCACCAGGACCGGAGACAGCACTGGCTGGACCTCCGTGAGCAACGGCTCACCAACGCCGCCGCCGAGCTCGCCACCCAGCTCCTGGCCGGGGTCCCATGTCCTGTCTGCGGCAGCCCTGAACACCCGGCGCCTGCCCCCGCAGCAGCCTCCGCCCTGGCCGTCGCCGAGGCCGAGAAAGCCGCGCAACAGGCCAGCGACACGGCAGAAGAAACCGTCGCCGCCCTAGGTCGTGAGCTCGCCGAGGCCCAACAGAACGTCGCCGTCCTGGCCGCCCAAGGCGGCAACACACCTGCCGGGGAAGCCCGTGAGGAGGCAGCCTTGGCCCGGGAACGGGCTGATGACGCGGTCCGCGCTGCCACGGACCTTGCTGCCAGCCGGGCCCGGATGGCAGAACTCGAAGCGGAGATCGCCGACGCAGAGCGGGCGCAGGCCGACGCCGTCTCCGGCATCGCGCAGACGCAATCGACGATCGCCGAAATCGACGAACAGGCACAGGCCCTCGAAGCCACCCTGGACAAGCTGCGTGCCGGCCACGCGACCCTCGAACAGCGGATCGCCGCCCTGACGGCAACCACGGCGGTCCTGGAGCACGCCGACGCCGCACACTCGGCCCACGAACAGGCCGCCGCCCGCACCGCGGAGGCACGCCGGAACCTTGAAGAGGCCCTTCCCGGAGCCGGTTTCAGCACCGAAGCCGCGGCGCGGGAAGCGCTGTTGCCAGCGCCGGTGGCGACAAGCCTCGAAACGGCCATCCGGGCCGGACAGGACGAGGCCGCCAGGATCCAGGAACTGTTCGCCGGAGAGGACCTGGCCCTGGCGGCAGCCGAGCGGGCCGCCGGGGACATCGTCAGCGACGCCGCCCTCGAGGAGCTCAGGACGGAATCGGCGGCGGCTGAACGCAAAGCCCGGGAAGCCATGCTTGCTGCCGGGCTGGCGGAAAACTCGCTCCGGATACTCGGGCGCATCGCCGGCGACTACGCGGACCTCGCCGCCGCCGGCAGGGAACCGCGGGACCGGGCCGCGATGCTCACCGCGGTCGCGGACGCGGCCAAGGGCGGCGGAGACAACACCTACCGCATGAGCCTGAACAGCTACGTCCTCGCGGCCCGGCTCGAGCAGGTGGCCGTCGCTGCCTCCGAACGCCTGATCGGTATGAGCGATGGCCGCTACACGCTGCAGCACACCGACGCCAAGGCAGCACGCGGCGCGAAGTCCGGCCTTGGCCTGGAGGTCGTGGACGAGTGGACCGGCCAGCGCCGGGACACCGCCACCCTCTCCGGCGGCGAGTCCTTCATGGCCTCACTGGCGCTGGCCCTTGGGCTGGCGGACGTCGTGCAGCATGAGTCCGGCGGCGTGGACATCGAGACCCTTTTCGTGGACGAGGGCTTCGGCAGCCTCGACGAACAGGCGCTGGAACAGGTCATGGACGCCCTCGAAAGCCTCCGCGACGGCGGCCGGGTGGTGGGGCTCGTGAGCCACGTCGCCGAAATGAAGCAGCGCATCGGCACCCARCTCCAGGTGGTCAAGGGCCGCAGCGGCTCCACCCTGCACATCAGCGACGACACCCGGGCCTGAGCCGGTCCCCGGGCCGGCGCCCCGGGATCGGGTATCATTGCTCTGTTACCGGGTCGCGCGCATCGGGAGGAGGGACGATGCGCAGTATTTAGCGAACCCGGAAACCATGAACCCTTCACCGACGTCTTTGGTGTCTACTCTTGACGCCCCACTGCCGCCGACCTACGCGCAGCAGGCCCCCGCAATTTCGACCGACGCTCTGCCTGCCCCGGCGCCCGCAAAGGGCGGCCGCTACGCGCAGCTGCCGTTGCTCGCCGGCCGCAGCTTCATCCCCCTCGGGCTCTTCGCCCGCCTGCCGCTTGCCATGCTGACAGTCGGCGCCCTGACACTCGTCACCGCCGTCACAGGCTCGTACGCCGTGGGCGGCGCCGCGGCCGGCGCCGTCGGCATCGGTTCCGCACTCGGTGCCCCCGTCCTCGGCGTCCTCGCTGACCGGCTCGGCCAGCGCGGCGTCCTGCTCGTATCCGCCATCGCCAACACCGTGGCCATCGTTGCCCTGATCCTCACGGCCTACCTCATCCCCGGGGTCCACGACCTTGCCGCCGCGGTGCCCGTGCTGGCCGCGGCCTTCGTGGCCGGGGTGAGCTGCCCGCAGGTCGGTCCGCTGGCCCGCGTCCGCTGGATGGCGCTGACGTCCCGGACGTCCGGCTCCGGAACCCGTGCGGCCGGAGACCCCGCGGACCTGGACACCGCCCTTTCCTATGAGAGCACCGCGGACGAGCTCACCTTCGTGCTCGGCCCCGCACTCGTCGGAATCCTCGCCAGCCTGCTCGCGCCGTGGCTGCCGCTGGCCCTCGCCGCGGCACTGACAGTGGTCCTCGTACCCGCCTTCGCCGTCCACCCCACGCACCTTGCGGTGGTCCGCACAACGAAGCGCCGGCCCGCCGGTCCGGCCGCAGGACACGCGGCCGGCCCGGCGGCCACTACGGCTGGGGACAACCACAGGGAAACCCGCACGGCAGCCCAGCGCGTCAAAACCTTCGCCGCCGTCGCCCTCCCCGTGCTGGCGATGGTGTGCATGGGCACGTTCTTCGGCTCCACCCAGACAGCACTGAGCTCTTTCTCCGCCAGCTTCGCCACCTCCGAACTCGCGGGCCTGCTCTACGCCGTCATGGGACTGAGCTCCGCCGCGGCAGCCCTCTCGGTCGCGTACTGGCCCCGGCGCTTCACGGTGAACGCCCGCTGGATTGCCTGCGCGGCCCTCATGGCCGGCTTCGCATCACTGTTGTTGCTGCCCTCGACGGCGCTGCCCATGGTCCTTGTGCTGCTGGTCCTGGGCCTGCCCGTTGGTCCGCTCATGGTCACTGTCTTCGCGATCGGCGGCCTCGTGGCCCCGGCCGGAAAGCTCGGCACGGTCATGACGGCCCTGGCCAGCGGCATTGTGGCCGGCACCGCGCTCGGATCCTCCATCGCCGGACAGCTGGCGCAGAACTTGGGGTATTCGACGGCCTTCCTGGTTCCGGTATGCGCCGCCACGGCGCTGTTCCTGCTCGGAACGGCAGCCGCCGTCGTACTGCGGCAGCGCGGGAAGAAGACGGCCGCGGCCGCATAGACCCCGACGGGACAGCGCCCTGCGGGACGGGGCGCGGGCTCAGCCCAGCTGCGCCTCGATGCGACGCGCCGCCTCGGTCAGGGCCGCGGCGACCTCGTCCGGATCCTGCGCGGCGCGGATATAGACGACGGCGAGGGCGGCCGGACGCCCGCCCGGAACACGCAGCGGCACCGCAATCGAGGACACACCGGGGATCACTTCATCATGGCTGGCGGCATAGCCGCGGTGCCGGGCCTCGGCCGCCTCGGACCGGTACGGGATGCCCGGGACCAGGGCCCGCCACTCCTGCTCCGGGAAGGCTGACTGGATCGCAATGCCCGGCGCTCCTGCGCTGATGGGGTGCCGCGACCCCGGGTGCTGCACCACCGCGGCGCCGCTGTGCCGCGGATCCACGGTCACCAGCGTCACGCACTCCTCCCGGTCCCAGACCGCCACGAAGGCGCTCATGGTCAGGGTGTTGGCCAGCAGGGTCAGTTCCGGCAGCGCCGCCGTCTGCAGGTTCCGGGAGACCCCGCGGGCCAGGACCGCGAGGCCCGGGCCGGGCTGGACACGGCCGCCGTCGTCACGCACCAGCAGCGAGTGGTCCTCGAGCGTGCGCAGGATCCGGTAGGCCACGGAGCGGTGGACGCCCATGGCGTCGGCGAGTTCGGCAATGGTCAGCGGCTGCTGGGCCTCGGCGAGGATCTCCAGCGCCCTGATACCGCGGGACAGCGTCTGGGACGGGGAAGCCTGGGCGGTGCCGGCATTCGGGGTCATGGGGTCCATCCTAGGTGCGGGGTTACTGGACGCCGGGCTACCCTTGTGTTCCGGCTCATGGTCAGCTAGCGTTCTATATGGGAACTGTTTGTTCGATTATAGAACACAATTGTAGAATCCGACTAGAGAACACGGCTGATCCAAAGCACACCCACACCACGGTCGGGAAACGCAACGAACGCAAGGGATCTATGATGATTGCCACGCCGCGCGGCCACGCCGGGGGCGCCCAGGGCCCCCTGTCGGCACCGCGGGCCAACCACTTCCGGGGCAGCCTCGGCAGGTTTGCCACCGGCGTCGCGATCGTGACCTTCGACGGGGCCACGAAACGCCACGGCATCACCGTGAACTCCTTCACCTCGGTCTCGATGGACCCTCCGCTGGTGCTGGTGAGCATCGCCCGCACGGCCAGGGCCCACGACGAGCTCGCCGGCCGGCCCTTCACCGTGAATATCCTTGGCGCCGAGCAGCGGTACCTGGCCATGCACTTCGCCGGCAGGCCCGGCCCCGAGCCGCTGTGGGTGGAGGGGAAGACCGCGCCGCGGCTGTCCAATGTCCTCGCCTATTTCGAATGCAAGCCCTGGGCGGCGTACGACGGCGGCGACCACACCCTGTACATCGGCGAGGTAGTGGACTTCAACTACCGCAACGGCGATGCGCTGGCGTTCGCCAACGGCACCTTCACCACCATTCCGGAAAGCCTGCTGGGCATGGAGGACCTGCTCTAGCGCTAGCGCCACATTCCTTCCCGGCAATTCAGCTCAACGACGACTGGAGGACGACCAATGGGTATCCGCACCGGACGGCAGTACCTGGACAAGCTCAATGCCATGACGCCGCATGTGGTGATCGACGGCGAGGTGGTCAGCGAGAAGATCGCCGAGCACCTGGCCTTCCGCAATGTGGCCCGCTCCTACGCCAGGCTCTTCGACATGCAGCATGATCCGCTGTACCAGGAGGCGCTCACTTACGCCTCACCCAGCACCGGGGACCTGGTCAGTGCCTCCTTCCTGGTGCCGAAGACCATCGAGGACCTCCAGCGGCGACGCCGTGCCATCTCCACCTGGGCCGAGTCCTCCAACGGCTTCCTTGGCCGCTCCGGGGACTATATGAACTCCGCGCTGACCGCGCTGGGCACGGCGGGGAAGTGGTTCGCGCAGGCGGATCCGAAGTTTGGCGAGAACATCCGCAACTACTACGAGTGGGCCCGGGAAAACGACGTGCTCGCCACCCACACCCTCATCCCGCCGCAGGTCAACCGGTCCGTTTCCGGTTCGGAACAGCTCGGCGGCCAGCTCTCGGCCCGGATCGTGGAGGAGCGCGGGGACGGGATCGTCATCCAGGGCGCGCGCATGCTCGCCACCATCGCCCCGATCGCCGACGAACTGCTCGTGTTTCCGTCCACGGTCCTGCGGGGCACCCCGGAGGACGCCCCCTACTCGTACGCGTTCGCCATCCCCAACGACGCCCCTGGCCTGCGCTACCTCTGCCGCACCTCGCTGTACAACGGCGGCAGCACCCACGACGAGCCGCTGGCCTCGCGCTATGAGGAAATGGACGCCGTCGCTGTTTTTGACCACGTCTTCGTGCCCAACGAGCGCATCTTCATGCTGGGCCACCCGCAGCTGTGCAACAGTTTCTACACCGAGACCGGGGCCGGCGCGCTCATGACCCACCAGGTGGTCACCCGCACGATCGCCAAGAGCGAGTTCTACCTGGGCCTGGCATCGGAACTGGCCGAATCGATCGGCATCGACGGATTCCAGCACATCCAGGAGGACATCGCAGAGCTGATTATCGACGTCGAAATCGGCAAGGCTCTGGTCCGCGCGTCCGAGGCCGACGCCGGACTCAACGACGCCGGCGTCATGCTGCCGAAGTGGTCCACCCTGAACGCCGCCCGCAACTGGTACCCGAAGATCGCCCAGCGCTTCCCGCAGATCATCCGGAAGTTCTCGGCGTCGGGCCTCATGGCCCTGCCGGGGGAGGCGGACGTCAACAGCGAGGCCCGGGAGGACATCGAGCTGTACCTGCAGGGCAAGACCCTGACCGGCCCCGAGCGCGTCCGGCTGTTCAAACTGGCCTTCGATGCCTCGATCTCCGGGTTCTCCGGACGCCAGTCGCTCTACGAGTACTTCTTCTTCGGAGACCCCGTCCGCATGGCTGGCGCCCTGGTCAACACCTACGACCGCGAGCCGGTCCGGGCCAGGGTCCGCGAGCTGCTCAACCGCACCGACTGACCCGCGGAAGACACTTTCCGGGAATGTGTGTGCCTTATCACATCTTTCATAGTAGTATTCAGAATACTAACTGACCGTTCGATCAGTAATTAACGAGGCATCAGTTATCCACTTCGCACCCACCCCGGGCAGTACCTCTGCCCCCAGCAACGGAGTTCCAATGACCGTAACTTCATCCGTAGATTCTGAGGCGGGTCCCAGCAGCAAACATGAGGAACGCAAGGTCCTCGCCGGGACCCTGGTCGGCACCACCATCGAGTGGTACGACTTCTTCATTTTTGCCCAGCTGACAGCAACGCTGCTCTCGCCGTTGTTCCTCGCCCCGCTGAACGACTCCAACCCGGGCCTGGCGCAGATCCTGTCCTTCGCCCTGATCGGCATCAGCTTCCTCTTCCGCCCGCTCGGCGCGATCGTCGCCGGCCACCTGGGCGACCGCCTCGGCCGCAAGGCCATGCTGGTCTTCACCCTGATCATGATGGGCGCCGCCACGGCCCTGATCGGTATGCTGCCCACCTACGCGCAGATCGGCGTCTGGGCCCCGATCCTCCTGATCCTGCTCCGCGTCATCCAGGGCTTCTCCGCCGGTGGTGAATGGGGCGGCGCTGCCCTGATGGCCGTGGAGCATGCTCCCAAGAGCAAGCGCGGCCTGTTCGGCGCCTACCCGCAGATCGGCGTTCCGGTCGGCATGATCCTCGCGACCGGCCTGCTGTACTTCCTCAACACCTCCATGTCCAAGGAAGACTTCGCGTCCTGGGGCTGGCGTGTGCCGTTCCTGCTCTCCATCGTGCTGATCATCGTCGGCTACCTGATCCGCCGGGCGGTCGCCGAGAGCCCCGTCTTCAAGGAGATGCAGGACCGCAAGGAAGAAAGCAAGGCGCCCCTGGGCGAGCTGCTCCGCAAGCACAAGAAGGCCGTCCTCTACTCGACGATGATCTTCATCGGCAACAACGCCGCCGGCTACCTGCTGATTGCCTTCTTCATCTCCTACGCCACCAAGACGCTGAAGATGCCCACCCCGCAGATCCTGCTCGCCACAACGCTGGCCTCCTTCGGCTGGCTGATCTTCACCCTGGTCGGCGGCTGGCTCTCGGACAAGATCGGCCGCGTCAAGACCTTCCTGATCGGCTACGGCATTGTCTTTGCCTGGATGATCCCGATGTTCGCCCTGATCGACACCAAGAACATCCTGCTCTACGGCGTCGCGCTGTTCGTCCTCACGGTCGGCCTGGGCCTGTCCTACGGCCCCATGTCCGCCATGTACGCCGAGATGTTCCCGCCGGAGGTGCGCTACTCGGGCATCTCGATCGGCTACGCCTTCGGTGCGATCCTCGGCGGCGCGTTCGCGGCCACCATCGCGGAAGTCCTCCTGCAGGGCACCCACTGGACCGGCTCCATCGGCATCTACATCATGATCCTCTGCGTCATCTCCGCCGTCGGCGTCCTGCTGACCGGGGAAACGAGGGGCCGCCCGCTCGGCGTCGCGCACCACGCGCCGGCCGAAGCCGCAAAGCACTAGCAACCAGGCAAGCACGAGGGGCGCGGACCGCAAGGTCCGTGCCCCTCTGGGTTAAAGAGCAACGCGGGGTCACTGCGCGCCCATCCAGATCATTCGGATGGGCCGTAAGTGACCCCGCGTTGCTTTTTGTACGGTGGGTTTAGACGCCCAGGAAGCTGATGGCGCCCTGCTTGAAGGCGCGGCTGGTGATGGCGTTGGTGTGGTTGCGGCCCGGCAGCACGAGCTGTTCGACCAGGCCGCCGGCCTTGGCGCCCAGGGCTGCGAGCTCCGGCATGGTGGCGGCCCGGTCGTCGTTTTCCCCCGCCACTAGGAGCATCGGCATGTGGGGGACCGCTTCGGCGGGGTCGTACGGCTCGGTCTTGATTGCCTCGACCAGGGACAGCAGCGCGAAGATGTTGTTGCTGGGCAGCAGCATGGCCATCTTCAGCAGCCCGGCGGTCGACTCGTCCGCGATCGGCGTGCCGTCGGCCAGGTACCGCTGCGCGGCGATCAGGTCGAAGTCCGCCAGGGGGTCGGCGACGTTCGGGCCGCCCAGGACCAGCCGGTGCACCAGCTCGTGCTGTGTGGCCCCGAACTCCCAGGCGAGGCGGGACCCCAGCGAATAGCCGATCACGTCGAGCCCGCTGGACGGGTCCCCGTCGCGCAGCGGCCGCGCGCCGGCGTCGAACACTATCTGCAGCAGGTCCGCACGGATCCGGCTGGGGGAGTAGGAGTCCATGTCCTCCGGGGCGCCGCTGCGGCCGTGGCCGGGCAGATCCACGGTGATGACGCGCCGGCCGGCTTCCAGGAGCGCAGTGAGCCAGCCGCTGTCTTCCCAGTTGAGCTTGGAGGAGGAGGAGAAGCCGTGCAGCAGCAGGACGGGACGGAGCCCGGCGTCGTTCTGGGGCTCATGCACCTGCACGTACAGCTGGGGGTCGGTGCCCTCAACGGTGTGCGAATGCTGTTCGCCGGTGTGTCTGCCGCTCATGCTCTCAGTCCTCATCAAGTACGGCGCTCAGGCGGACCCGGCGCTTAGGTGCCTCTTCCTTCGGGACCGTGCCCACGATGCCGGCGGTGTTGTCCGGCACCTCAAACACAATCAGGGGCTCGCCGACATTGATCTTGTCGCCGGGCCCGCCGTAGATACGCACTACCTTACCTGCCTGCGGGCTGGGCAATTCAACGGCCGACTTGGTGGTTTCGACCTCCACGAGCGGCTGGTTGCGCTCCACCTGCTCGCCCGGGGAAACCAGCCATTCCAGCACGGTGGCCTCGATCAGGCCCTCGCCGAGATCCGGGAGCGGGAAAGAAATTTCAGCCACGTTTGTACTCCAATACTCGCTGGATGCCGAAGAGGATCCGGTCAATGTTCGGGATGTATTCATCTTCCAGGTCGCCCGAAGGGTACGGGACGTCGAAGCCGGTGATGCGCTCCACCGGCGCCCTGAGGGTGTCGAAACAGCTTTGCGTGATCAGCTGCGCCACTTCGGCGCCGAGGCCGGAGGTCAGCGGCGCCTCGTGGACGACGACGGCGCGGCGCGTCTTGCGCACGGAGGCGGCGAGGGCCTCGGCGTCGATCGGCTTGAGCCAGCGCAGGTCCAGGACCTCGATGTCGATCCCGTCCTCGGCCGCGAGCTCCGCCACCTGCAGGCAGYGGGCCACCATGGCGCCCCAGGCGATCAGCGTGAGGTGGCGGCCTTCGCGCATCACCTTGGCACCGGTGGGGGAGCCGCCGCCTGCATCGTGCCGGGCGGCGTCCACCTCACCCTTCTGCCAGTACCGCGACTTGGGCTCCATGAAGATCACCGGGTCCGGCCGCGTGGCGGCGTACTTGAGCAGGTGGTAGGCCTCATGCGGGTTCGACGGCGAGACCACCTTCAGGCCCGGTACGTGGGCGAAGAGCGCCTCCAGGCTTTCGCCGTGGTGTTCGGGGGCGCGGATGCCGCCGAAGCTGGGCACCCGCAGGGTGATGGGCATCGGCATGGTGCCCCGGCTGCGGTAGTTCATCCGGGCGATCTGGCAGACGATCTGGTTGATGGCCGGGTAGGCGAAGCCGTCGAACTGGACCTCGGGAATGGGGTGGAACCCGGCCATCGCCAGGCCCACGGACATGCCCAGGATGCCGGATTCCGCCAGCGGGGTGTCAAAGACGCGCTGCGCACCGTGCCTGGCCTGCAGCCCGTCGGTGATGCGGAAGACGCCGCCGAGCCGGCCGCAGTCCTCGCCGAAGATGACGGCTTTGGGGTTCTCCGCGAGGACCTCGTCGAGGGCGCGGTTGAGTGCTTGCTGCATCGACATCACCGTGGTGGCGGGCTCGCTTCCGGCCGGGTTGGTGATCGTGTCGCCGGCAGTGTTGTCGGCAGTGTTGTTGCCGCTGGCACTTTCGCTTTCGAGAATCGAGTTAGACATGTTCGGACTCCTCGCGCCAGTTGGCGGCCTGGGCCTGCAGGGCAGGGGTGGTTTCCTGGAAGACCAGGTCAAACATTTCGGTCCCGGGCCGGGAGCCCAGGGCCTGGATGCCGGTACGGATCTGCTCCTCTTCGACCTTGGCCGCGGCCAGCGCCTCGGCGAAGAACGCCTCGTCGGCAATTCCATCGGCCAGAAGCCGCTGCCGGAGCCGCTCGAGCGGGTCGGTGCCTGCGCCGTCGCGTTCCTCGTCGAGGGAGCGGTAGCGGCCCGGATCATCGGACGTGGAGTGCGGGCCGCGGCGGTAGGTCATGGCCTCGATGAGCACCGGGCCGTTGCCGGAACGGGCATGCGCAAAGGCGCGGCGGGTCGCTTCGAGGACCGCGACGACGTCATCGCCGTCGATCTTCAGCGCCGGCATGCCGTAACCCGCGGCGCGGGCCGCGACGGAGCCGCCGGCCACCTGCCGTTCGGTGGGGACCGAGATGGCCCAGCCGTTGTTCTGGACGAAGAACACCACGGGCGCCTTCATCACGGCGGCGAAGTTCATCGCCTCGTGCACGTCGCCCTGCGAGGAGGCGCCGTCGCCGAAGTAGGTCAGGGCGACGCCGTCCTTTTTGTCCAGCGTCTGGCCGTGGGCCCAGCCGACGGCGTGCAGGACGGAGCCGGCGACGACCGCCTGGATCGGGGCCAGCCGGGATTCCATCGGGTTGTAGAGGCCGCCGTGCCACGTGGCCTTGTGGGTGGACATGTAGGCCACCATGTCCACGCCCATGGTCCGGGCAACGCCCATTTCGCGGTAGGTGGGGAAGGCGAAGTCCCGGGTGGTGTCCACGGCGTAGCCGCTGCCCACCTGGGCAGCTTCCTGGCCGAGTTCGGGGGCGTAGCCGGGGATGATGCCCTGCCGCTGCCAGGCGATGGCCGAGGTGTCGAGGTGCCGGACGGCCACCATGAGCGAATAGAGCTCGCGGAGTTCATCGGCTGTGAGCGGCCCGGCAGCGCTGCCGGAAGCCACGGGGAGAAGTGTGTCCATGCCTGTGACCCTAGTCACCGGCGGCGGGGTGGGCAATCAGCCTAGGCTGGGGTGCCCAGACTGCACACTTATGCCGCCCCGAGCGCCGGTGAGCTTGGCAATTTGTCTAGCGGCTGGGCTGTTCCGCCTGGTCGGCTTTCGCGCCGGCGGCGGCGTTGCGGTTCCGGGTGATCCGGGCGCCGGTCCAGCACGCCACCGCGATGCCGGCCACCAGTACCAGGGTGCTGACCAGCTGCTTGCTGCTCTCCGGGCTGCTGAAGCCGACGGCGAAGATCAGAGCCAGGAGCACGAGCCCGAAGATCGTCAGCCCCGGGAAGCCCTTCATCCGCAGCGGCAGCGCAGTGCCGTCGCGGTCAGCCCGGCGGCGCAGGATCAGCTGGGACACCAGGGCCGAGCCCCACACCACGAGGCAGGTGGAACCGACCAGCTGGAACAGCGCCGGCAGGATCTGGTCCGGGAAGAGCAGTTCGAGAACGGCGGCCAGGAAGCCGAAGGCCACGGAGACGCTCACCGCCACGACCGGGACCCGGGCCGTGTTGAGCTTGGAGAGGAACTTGGGGGCTTCGCCGCGCTCAGAGAGCGAGTACACCATGCGGGACGCGCCGTAGAGGTTGGCGTTCAGGGCGGAGAGCAGCGCGATGACGGCGACCAGGGTGATCGCGGCGCCGGCGCCGGGGATCCGGGCGACGTCGAGGACGCCGGCGAAGGGGGACTTCAGGGCCGCGGAGGTCGAGGGAAGGACGGCCGCGATGACGAATACCGAGCCGATGTAGAACACGAGGATCCGCCAGACGACGGTGCGGATCGCCTGGGCGACGCTGCGCTCCGGGTTTTCCGTCTCGGCCGCGGCCACGCTGACAATCTCGGTGCCGCCGAAGGCGAAGATGACGACGAAGAGTGCGGTTGCGATGCCGCCCAGGCCGGCCGGGGCGAAGCCGGACGTGAAGTTGCTGAGGCCAGGGGACGGGACGTCCGGCAGCAAGCCCAGCAGCAGGGCCCCGCCGATGGCCAGGAATATCACGATGGCAGCCACCTTGAGGATGGCGAACCAGAATTCGAACTCGCCGAAATTCTTCACGCCCGCCAGGTTGATGGCGGTGAACAGGGCCATGAAGATCAGGGAGAGTGCCCAGACGGGGATCACCGGCCACACCGTGAACAGGAGCCCGGCCGCACCGAGGGCCTCGGCCGCGATGACCACCACGAGCTGCAGCCACCAGAGCCAGCCGACGGTGGCGCCCGCGGTCTTGCCCATGGCCTTTTGCGTGTACACGGAGAAGGCGCCGCTGTTGGGATTGGCCGCGGCCATCTCCCCGAGCGCCCACATCACCAGGATGATCAGGGTTCCGGCGACGAGGTAGGAGATCAGCACGGCCGGTCCCGCCGCCTGGATTCCGGCTCCCGAGCCGAGGAACAGGCCGGCGCCGATCGCGCTGCCCAGTCCCATCATTGTCAGCTGGCGTGGTTTCATGCTGTGCCCCAGGCTCGGGGCGGGAACCGCGGTGGGTAGCGTCGCGGTGGACTTCATCGTCATGGCGAACCTTCGTGTGGTTTGGATCTTTTCGTCCTTATGGGACCTATTGAATTTACCGGATTTGGGGCCGGCCCCCGGCCGCCGGGGCGCCTCCGCCGTGAGAGCATGGTGGCAGTTTGCTAACTGAATCGGGGCATCGGTGGCTGTTTGTCCGGCCCGGTCCCGCTTGGGAAGGAAGAATCAGTGGACGTTGATCCGCTTGATGCAAAGATTGTCCGATTTTTCACGGATTCCCCCCGGGCCTCGGTCCTGGAGGCCTCCCGGGTACTGAAGGTTGCCCGCGCCACGGTGCAGTCGCGCCTGGACCGGATGCAGGACGCCGGCGTGATTGGCTCATGGGTGCCCCAGCCCGATCCGGCGCATTTCGGCTACCCCGTCGTGGCTTTCTGCTCCCTCACGATCAACCAGGACCTCGGGCACGACGCCGTCGTGGAGGCCCTGGCGCGGATTCCCGAGCTGATCGAGATCCATACCGTCTCCGGGAGCTCGGACCTCATGGCCCGGATAGCCGCCCGCTCCAATTCGGACCTCCAGCGCGTCCTCGATGCCATGATCGCCACCCGATCGGTCCTGCGCTCGTCCTCCGTGATCGTGCTCAATACGCACTTCCAGGGCCGCACCCTGCCGCTGCTGGAAACCGCGGCCGCCGGCACGGGCTAGAGGACACTCAGGTTTTCGGGCAGGCCGGTCCGGCCGGTGAGCAAGAGCAGTAAATCACCGGCGGACGGCAGTCGGGAGCCGATGGCTCCGGCGAGCTCCAGGGAGGCCGCGACCGCCGGGGCCAAGGTGGCGGGCGGCGGCAGGCCCAGGGCGCGCGCCAGATCCAGGGTGTGCACGGCCAGCTCGAAGGTCCGGGTCGGCAGGTAGTCGATGAGCGTCATTGCTCCGGCAGGGGTGGCCACCAGGGCATCGTCCTGCGTGTTCCTGACGAGGGCCGTGACGCGTTGGACAAGCTCCCGCACGGCAGCGGCAGGGTCCTCGCCCAGCGCCTCCCCGGTTTCCCTGCCCCGCTGCGCAATCGCGGCGGGCGAGGTGGCGCCCCGGACGGCCAGGAAGTATTCCACTGGACCCGGCACCCGTGCCCCGGCGGCCGGGGTGGCGAGGTAGGTTTCCACGGTTGTCAGGGCACGGCTCGTGTGGCCGGTCAGCGACAGGACATCCCATTCGCCCAGTGCCGGCCGCGACCACGCCTGGTGCGGTACCTGCCCGGCGAGCTCCATGAATGCCTGGGCCGCCCCCGCGTATCGGGCCCTGACGGCCTCTGCGTCCGTACCCTCCGGGTCCATAACTTCTGAGTCCATAGCCTCGATTAATACCGGTGCCGGCACCCGCGGACAAGCCCCGTCCGTGCGCCGGCGACAACCCGGTCCGGCCCGTGTGACCTGAAACATTTTGCGCCCGGGCGGCGCGGCCGTATCATTAGTTCTAGTCAATGTGACTATAACTAATCCGGCGGTCGTGCCGGATCCAGCCGGGCAGTCCATCGCGGACCCGCCCGGAACCTCAGAGGGCGGGTAGATCACCGTTTACACCACAGCAGCCAACGTCTCGGAGCGCCAGACCGCGCCGCCGTCGCTGGCCATCTCCACGGTGATCTTTGCGCTGCGTCCCAGCGAGCGGTCCGGCCGGCCCACGCTGTGGATTCCGCTGGTGCGCCGGATCCGCGAACCGTTCAAGGGCCTCTGGGCGCTGCCGGGCGGCCCGCTCACGCACTCCGAGTCACTCCAGGACGCCGCCTCGCGGAACCTGCGCGAGACCACCGGGCTGGCCCCGAACTACCTCGAACAGCTCTACGCCTTTGGCGGGCTGCACCGCTCGCCCACCCAGCGCGTCGTCTCGATCGTGTACTGGGCACTCGTCCAGCCCACGGAGGCCGCGCTGGCCGACGAATCGGAGAACGTGCGCTGGTTCCGCGCCGACAGGCTGGACGAGCTGGCCTTCGACCACAACTCGATCGTCGACTACGCGCTGTGGCGGCTGCGCAACAAGATGGCCTACGGATCCATCGCCTACCACCTGCTGGGCGAGTACTTCACCCTCGCCCAGGTCCGGGAGGTCTACGAGGCCGTCCTGGACCGCGAACTCGATCCCGCCAACTTCCGCCGGCAGGTCAAGGCCACACCGGAAATCGAAGAAACCGACCATTATCTGCAGGGCGGCAAGCACCGCCCGCCCCGCCTCTACCGCTTCACCGGCCGCCCAGGCCTCGACCCAGACAACAGGAGCACACCATGAGCAGCGTCAACACGGCAATCCAGCTGATCACGCGCGAGCAGGCCACCACCATGGCACAGGGCGCGGCCGCCTCCACCTGCAGCCCCGCGCTGGCCCGCGGGCCCTGGGACTACGACCTCGCCGAGGCCCTCGCCGGCGTGCCCGCCTACGGGCCGGGTGCCTCCTCCACCGACGTCGCACCGGCCTCCACTCCCCGGCAGGGCCAGCTCCCGGAAGAATACAAGCTCGCTTCCGACGCCGAACTCGACGCCCGGATCCGCGCCGCCAAAGCGGCACTGGGGGACCGCGCCGTCGTGCTGGGGCACTTCTACCAGCGCGACGAAGTGATCGAATACGCCGACTTCGTGGGCGACTCGTTCCAGCTCGCCAACGCCGCCCTGACCCGGCCCGACGCGGAGGCCATCGTCTTCTGCGGCGTGCACTTCATGGCCGAGACGGCGGACATCCTGTCCCGCCCCGACCAGGCCGTGATCCTGCCCAACCTGGCCGCAGGCTGCTCGATGGCCGACATGGCGGACATCGACTCGGTCACCGAGTGCTGGGAACAGCTTGAGGAGGTCTTCGGCACCGAGCCCGACGCCGAGGGCCGGGTCCCGGTCATCCCGGTCACCTACATGAACTCCTCCGCGGCCCTCAAGGGCTTCTGCGGCGAGCGCGGCGGGATCGTCTGCACCTCCTCGAACGCCGCGACGGTGCTGGAATGGGCCTTCGAACGCGGCCAGCGCGTGCTGTTCTTCCCCGACCAGCACCTGGGCCGCAACACCGCCAAAGCCATGGGGGTGCCGCTGGAGCAGATGCCGATGTGGAACCCGCGCAAGGACCTCGGCGGCAACGACGAACAGGCCCTGCTCGATTCCCGGGTAATCCTCTGGCACGGCTTCTGCTCGGTCCACAAACGCTTCAACGTGGGCCAGATCGAAAAGGCCCGCGCCGAGTTCCCCGGCGTGCAGGTGATCGTGCACCCGGAATGCCCCATGGAGGTGGTGGATGCCGCCGATTCCGCCGGGTCCACCGACTTCATCAAGAAGGCCATCGCCGCGGCCACGGAACCCACCACGTTCGCGATCGGCACCGAAATCAACATGGTGAACCGGCTCGCCGCGGAATACCCGCAGCACACCATCTTCTGCCTGGACCCGGTGATCTGCCCCTGCTCCACGATGTACCGCATCCACCCCGGCTACCTCGCCTGGGTCCTGGAAGCGCTCGTCCGCGGCGAGGTGCTGAACCGCATCACCGTGGACGAGGACGTGGCCGCCCCGGCCAAGGTGGCCCTGGAGCGCATGCTGGCGGCGCGGCCGTGACCAGGCGGCTCGTGATCGTCGGCAGCGGGATTGCGGGGCTCTACGCCGCGCTGCTCGCCACCGACGACGCCGCCACCGGCGGCCGTGACATCGAGGTGGTCCTCCTGAGCAAGGGGACGCTGGAGCAAAGCAACACGTTCTACGCCCAGGGCGGCATCTCGGCCGTGCTGGCCCCGGAGGATGCCGCCCCCGGTGACTCCGTGGCAGCGCACATCGCGGACACGCTCGCCGCCGGGGCCGGGCTCAACGACCCCGAGGCAGTCCGGGTCCTGTGTACAGAGGCCGTCCGGGACATCGCCGGACTGGGCCGCTACGGCGTGCATTTCGACACAGCTCCCGACGGCGGACCGGCCCTGGGCCTTGAAGCGGCACACTCGGCGCCCCGCATCCTGCACGCCGGCGGGGACGCGACGGGCGCCTGCATCGCCCGCGGGCTCGTCGCCGCCGTCCTCGAACGCGCCGTCCTGGACCGCGCCGGCCACGGCCGGCTCCGGGTGGAGACCAGCGCGTTCGTCACCGGACTCCTGACCGGACCGGACGACCTGGCCGAAGCGCTGCCGGACGAACTGTCACAGCGCGGCAGCATGCCCCCGACGCCGGCCCGGGTCACCGGAGTGGCCTACCTGGCCGGCGGACGGCCCCAGGAACTGGCGGCCGACGCCGTCCTGCTCACTACCGGCGGGGCGGGCCGGCTCTTTGCCCGCACCAGCAACCCCGGCGTCGCCACCGCCGACGGCCTGGCCCTGGCCTGGCGTGCCGGCGCCTCGGTGCGGGACCTCGAGTTCTTCCAGTTCCACCCCACCACCCTTGCCGCCGAGGAGATTCCGGGCGGGCCGCCGGCCCTGCTCATCTCCGAAGCGGTCCGCGGCGAGGGCGCGGTGCTGCTGGACTCCGCGGGATACCGCTTCATGCCCGACTACCACCCCGACGCCGAACTGGCCCCCCGCGACGTCGTCTCCCGCAGCATCGCCCTGCACCTGGCCGCCACCGGGGCCGCGCCGGACAGCCCGGTCTACCTGGACGCCCGCGGCATCGAGGCAGCGCGGGGCGCGGGCTTCCTGGCCCGGCGGTTCCCGACCATCACGGCGGCCACCCTCGCCGCCGGCTACGACTGGACCACAGAAACGGTCCCCGTCTCCCCGGCCGCGCACTACTGGATGGGCGGCGTGTGCACCGACCTGCGGGGCCGCACGTCCGTTCCCGGCCTGTACGCCGCCGGCGAGGTCGCCCGCACCGGGGCGCAGGGGGCCAACCGGCTGGCGAGCAACTCGCTGCTGGAGGGCCTGGTGTTCGGCCGCCGCGCCGTCGAGGACTTCCTGCGCGCCGACCCGTCGCACGACACCACTGCTCCGCGTGCTCCCCACGATCCCCCTAGCCTCGCAAGCTCGGCCAGGGAACCCGGATCGTGTGGGCCCACGGCCGCGGGCGACCTCCCCTTGACGCACGCTTCCGCAGCGCCGTCGCACGACTTCACGTCAGGGGAGGACACTTTAGCGAGCGTGTCCGAAGATTTTGTGAAGTCGGTATCCGCGTACGGGGTTTTCTCGCGCGACGCTCTTCGGCGGTTGATGACGGCGGACGCCGGGGTAATGCGCAGCGGGGAGCAACTGCGGGAGGCGGAGACCGTGCTTGCGGCCTGGGACGACGTTGTCCATTCTGAGACCGCTCCCGATGCCGGCCACAGTGACTGGCTCTGCCAGGATGCCCATGAGGACCGGAACCTGCTCCTCGCGGCCCGCCTCCTTGTGGCGGCTGCCCTGAACCGCACGCAGTCCGTCGGAGCCCACTACCGGGCGGACACGGACGACGCCTCAGCCCTCACCCATTCCATGCAAAGGATTTCCTCGTGACCACCACTGCCCACGCCACCGCTGCCCCGGAAACCCTGCCCTCCCGCGCCGCGGCCCTCGCCGGGAGCCTGCCCGAGGCCGCCGTCCTCGCCGTCCTCCGCACGGCGCTGCAGGAGGACGCCCCGTCCGGGGACATCACCTCGCAGGTGCTCATCCCCGCGCAGGCGCGGGCGACGGCGGTTCTCAACGCCCGGGTTCCCGGCGTGCTGAGCGGCGGGGAGGTCTTCGCCGCGGCGATGCGGCTGACCGACCCGGGCGCCGTCGTCGAACTGCTGGTCAACGACGGCGAGGCCTTCGCTGCCGGAACCGCCCTGGCCCGCGTGACCGGGAACGCCCGCGCCGTGCTGCTGGCCGAACGCGTCGCACTGAACCTGGTCCAGCGGATGAGCGCCATCGCCACCAAAACGGCCGAGTTCGTGGCGCTCGTGGCCGGCACCCGGGCCCGGATCACCGATACCCGCAAGACGACGCCGGGGCTGCGGGTGCTCGAACGCTACGCCGTCCGCTGCGGCGGCGGCGCCAACCACCGCTTCAGCCTCTCCGACGCCGTCCTGGCCAAGGACAACCACCTGGCCGTCCTCACCGGCGGCGACCCGGCGAAGCTGACCGCAGTGCTCCTTGGCGCCAAGGCGCAGCTCGGCCACACAACACACTTCGAAGTGGAGGTGGACACCATGGAGCAGATCAAGCCCGTCCTTGCCGCCGGGGTGGACACCATCATGCTGGACAACTTCTCCCTGGCCGAGCTCGCGGCCGGCGTCGGACTGGTGGGCGGCCGGGCCCGCGTCGAGGCCAGCGGCAACGTCAACCTCTCCACCGTGGCGGACATCGCGGCCACCGGGGTTGACGTCATCTCGATCGGCGCCCTGACGCACAGTGTCACGGCCCTGGACCTCGGCCTGGACATTGAGCTTGACGTCGAGCCGGCCGTCGACTCCGGCGCCGGTCCGGCGGCCGGCTGAGGCGCACCATGATCTTCCTCGACGCCGCGGCCACCACCCCGGTCCGCCGCGAGGTGCTGGAGGCCATGTGGCCCTACCTCACGGGCGAATTTGGCAACCCGGCAAGCCATCACTCCCTGGGAGAGGCGGCTGCCGCGGCGCTCGCGGGGGCCCGCGCCGCAACCGCCAAGGCCCTCGGCTGCCGCCCCGGGGAAGTCGTCTTCACCTCCGGCGGCACGGAAGCGGACAACCTCGCCGTCAAGGGCATCGCCCTGGCCCGGCGCGCCGCCGATCCGCGCCTGGACCGGGTGGCAATCAGCGCCGTCGAGCATCCCGCGGTGGAAGAATCCGCCCGGTACCTCGAACGGGTCCACGGCTTCGCCGTCGACGTGATCCCCGTGGACCGCTTCGGGCAGGTAAGCGAAGAGGCCCTCGCCGCCGTGCTGCAGCCCGGCACGGCCCTGGTCAGCATCATGTACGCCAACAACGAGGTCGGTACGGTCCAGCCCATCGCCCGGCTCGCGGCGCTGGCCCGTGCCCACGGAGTCCCGTTCCACACCGACGCCGTCCAGGCCGCCGGCTGGCTGCCGCTGGACACCGGCGCACTGGGCGTGGACGCGCTGAGCATTTCCGGCCACAAGCTGGGCGCGCCCAAAGGCAGCGGCGCGCTGTTTGTGCGCGGCCGGGTCCGGCTTGAACCGCTGGTCCACGGTGGCGGGCAGGAGCGCGGCCGCCGGTCGGGCACGGAAAACGTCGCCGGCGCCGTGGCGCTGGCGACGGCCCTGGCGCTGCCGCGGGAACCGGCCGGGCACGTCGCTGCCCTCCGCGACGGGTTCATTGACGCCGTGCTGGCCGGTGTTCCCGGCGCACTGCTCACCGGCCACCCCACCGAGCGGCTGCCCTCGGTGGCATCCTTCTGCTTCCCGGGCACCAGCGGCGAGTCCGTGCTGCTGGAGCTCGAACGCCAGGGCATCATCTGCTCCAGCGGTTCCGCGTGTGCCGCCGGCTCGGATGCGCCCTCACCCGTGCTGCTGGCCCTGGGCATCGAGCCCGAGATCGCCCAGACGGCGGTGCGGTTCAGCTTCGACTCGACCGTGACGGCAGCGCAGTTGCAGGAGGCGGCGGCCGCGGTCCGCACCGCCGTCGCCGGCGTCCGCTCCCTCGGCACCCCCTCCACCGGTTGAGCCGTCACTACATGTCCCTATCGGGCCGCCTCCATAGCGGCTTGAACTGCTAGCTCAACCCGGGGTGGGGGCCGTGGGCGACGTCAGCGGTGGCGGGCGCGGCGGAAGATCCAGTGCCGCAGCATCGTGAACCGCACGGCGGTGGCGGCGAAACCGGAGAGGGTGGTGGTCCACAGCTCCTCCGCCACGGTGGCGTCCGGGTTGACCCAGTGCAGGACGGCGAGGCTGCCGCCGGTGATCAGCAGCGCGACGAGGATTACGATCAGGCCGTTGAGGTGGTCGCGCTTCATCCGGCGGCTTTCGGTGATCTTGAACGTCAGGCGCCGGTTGAGGGCGGTATTCATGAACGACGTCAGGATCAGGGCCGCCGCGTTGGCCGGCTGTGCCCCAAGCCAGGGCCGGGAGAGGGCGTACAGGGCCAGGGAGGTCAGGGTGCAGACAATGCCGACGCCGGTGAACCGGATGAGCTGCCGGACCACGGGGTAACGCAGGACTCCACGGTACCGGCGGGTCTTCGGCCCGAGGACGACGGCGGGGGCAGGGTCAAGCTGTTCGAGCTGGGACTCCATCCGCTCAGTACAGCTCGCCCACGGGGATGTCCACGGCCAGCCGGTTTGCCGGGCCGGCCAGCGGACATGCCCAGGCCTCGTTGTAGGCGCACGAGGGGTTGTAGGCGAAATTGAAGTCCAGGATGAATTCGGCCTGGGGCCCGGAGCCCCGCACGCCGTGGAAAGCTCCCTTAATGGTGTCCAGGAGGTAGCGTCCGGCGCCATAACTGCCACCGGGCTGGCCGGCGGTGGCGTCACGGAACGGCACGAAGATACCGCCGCCGTAACCCCTGAGCTTCCAGACCGCGAGCTGTCCCATCTCGGGCAGGTCGAAGGTGCCCAGCCGCACAAACCGGACCAGACCGTCGGTCCCGGTCTCTACGTTCATCTCCCGCCCGGCGCCCTCGGGGGTCAGCGGGACGTGGAAACGGTAGATCGGATCGTAGTCCGCCGTCTTCAGGCCGCCGAAGGTGGCCTTGGCCTCGGCCGTCAGCGCGGACGCCGGGTGGGTGCCGAACATGCGGTCCCGCTCCTGGCGCCAGTAGGAATGCGCCTCGGCCGGGCTGTCCGCGGCAATCTTCCGCGTGGTGGCGTAAAGGGCAAAGGTCCGCAGCCGCCAGTCCGCGATATCGAGGGCCGACATGCCTGCCACGTCGCCCAGATCCCCAAAGTGCGTTCCGTCAATGCTCTGTTCGGCCATGCCCCCAGCGTATCCGCTTTCCCGAGGCCGAAATTTGTGCGCCGAATTGTGCCCGGGATTCCGGGGCCGGACCCGCGCGCGGAATAGCCCGTTCCGGCGGACCCTCCGGCCGTAGACTTTCGCGCATGCGCAACCCCCTGCAGAACGCGGCCGCCGGCAATACCCTCAAGAGCCCCGGCGGAACACCGGGCGGCCCCGGGCACCCGCCGGGCGCCGGGCGCGCGGCGGCGTCGCTGGCGGAGCTCGTGACGTACCGGACCGTGTCCAGCCGGGCCGAGGGGTCCTCCGCGGCCGGGGCCGGGGTGGAAACAGCCGAGTTCGAGGCCTTCATCGCGGCGCTGCCCCGGTTGTATCCGGCGGTCCATGCTGCCCTGGAACTGGAGCGGGTCAACGGCCACGCCCTCCTGTACCGCTGGCCCGGCGCCGCACCAGCGGAGGACCCGGCGGCCGCGCACCGGGCATCGGTGCTGATGGCGCACTACGACGTCGTCCCGGCAGACGACCCGGGGGAGTGGACACACCCGCCGTTCTCCGGCCACAACGACGGCACGTTCCTCTGGGGCCGCGGGACGCTCGATGACAAAGGCCAGCTCGTGGCCATCCTGGAAGCGGCCGAGAGCCTGCTGCTGGCGGGGTATTCGCCCGCGCACGACCTCTACTTCTCGTTCGGCAACAACGAGGAGACAGCCGGCAACAGCGCGGCGGCCGCCGCCGACCTGCTGGCCGGCCGCGGCGTGGTGCCCTGGCTCGTCCTGGACGAGGGCGGTGCCGTCGCGGGCGGCGCCTTCCCGGGGGTGAGCCGGCCGGCCGCCGTCGTCGGCGTGGCCGAAAAGGGAATCCTGGACGTGGAGCTGCTGACCCGGGACCCGGGCGGACACGCCTCCACGCCGCCGCGGATGGGGGCGACAGGGCGGCTGGCCCGCGCCATCACCCGGATCGAGCGCAGCCCGTTCCCGCAGTCGCTGCCGGAGGTGACCGCCGAGATGCTGCGCCGCTTCGGCCCGCACACCCCGCCACCGCTGCGGGCCGTGTTCGCGAACGTGGCACTGCTCCGGGCGCCCATCACCTGGCTCTTCGGCCGGCTCGGCAGCGAGACCAACGCCATGACCCGGACCACCGTCGCCATCACCACGCTCGAAGGCAGCTCCGGGGCCAACGTCCTCGCCGCCACGGCGAAGGCCAACGCCAACATCAGGGTGGCGGTGGGGGAGACGGTCGAGGGCACCATGGCACTGCTGCGGAAAATCATCCGCGACCCGAAAGTCGGACTGCGCGTCGTGGAGGGCAACGACCCGTCTCCGGTGTCGCCGTCCTCGGGGGCCCAGTGGGACCTGCTGGCGGACTGCATCGGGCAGGTCTTCCCCGAGGCGATCATCACCCCCTACATCATGATGGGYGGCACCGACTCGCGCCGTTTCACCGGGATCTGCGGTGCCGTGTACCGCTTCGCGCCCTTCTTCATGGACGTCAGGGCCCGCGGCTCGATCCACACCGTTGACGAAAAGATCGGGCTGGAGACGCTGGAGCAGGGGGTCCGGTTCTACGAAACACTGATGCGGGAGCTCTGAGTCATGCGGCGCCCCGGCTACGCTGGCACCATGACTGGGACGGCCCCTTCTTCAACAGGCACCGCAGGAATCCGGGGCGCTGTGCTGCGCACCGGCGCGGCGCTCGCAGTCGCGGTGGCAGCCCTTTCGGGCTGCAGCAGCGACGGCAAGGGGACGCCGGTCTGGACCGCGGGCAGCAGCCCGGCCGACAGTGCGGGTCCCGGTGCGAGTGAGAGTGCGACGCCGTCTGCCACCACTGATGCCGCCGCCTCGGCCAGCGCTTCCCCCACCCCGGGCTCGAGCGCAGCGGCTTGGAAGGTCTTTACCGACCCGGCAAAGTCCGTCAGTTTTGAGGTGCCGCAGGACTGGATTGTCCAGTCCGTAGCTCCCGACGCCGGTGCTCTGCCCGGGGCGCTGAAGATCACCGTCAAGGACGCCGGCGGCGCCTACCTGGCCACCTTGCAGACCGGCCTGCCCCCGCAGCCTGCCGCGGCCTGCCCGGACGACGCCGCCCGCAACTACGTCGTGGTCAGCAGCGTGCCGGTTGACCTGCCGCACGCCGGCGGCGGGGGCACCATTGACCCGCACGTGGTGTTCCGGGTGGTCCAGGGCTACAAGTACTTCGGCTCCTACGGCATCACCAACGTGGTGGGCGGCGCGGGCGGCAAGAGCTGCGCGTTGCAGAACGTGGTCCGTGGCCCGGCCGGCAAGGGGGACTATTCGTTCGGGGACCTGACAGTGCTCAAGGCGTTGGCGCCGGACCAAAAGGTTGCCCCCGCCAAGGCGTTCGACACTCTCGACCAGGCGGCCAAGTACGTCAACGAGGGGTCCGAATTCGCGAACGTCCAGCGGATGCTAATGTCTCTGAAGATCAAAAACTAGTCCCGCCCGCCCCGCACATCCCCGGGCCGTTGACGGCGGCTTCCCCTGCACCCACCTCAATCCCACATCCCGGAGACAGAGATACATGGAACGCGCCGTAGCCGCCCGCCTGGCCTTCAAGACCGTTGCCGAAACCAAGGTGGCTCTCGCCGTGGCCGTGGCCCGGAACGCCGGCTACGACTCGATTGACGAATCGCTCAGGGTGACCGCGGGAGGCGGGGACGTGCCGCTGACCGAGCTCTCGGACCATCACGGCGGCCGCTTCCACTACATGGAATTCGCCGAACCCACCGACGTCCTGGTTGAGTATTCGGCCACCGTCACCGGCTTCGCGCAGCCCGAGGAACCCGGGCTCATGGAACTGATCCGCTATGTCCGGCCCAGCCGCTACGCGGAATCGGACCGGCTGTTGCCCACCGCCTACGCCGAATTCGGCGGGCTCCAGGGCGAGGAGCTGCTCCACGCGGTCCGGGACTGGGTTTTCAACGAGCTGCGCTACGTCAGCGGATCCTCGCGGGGGACCGACGGCGCGGTCGAAACACTGCTGCACCGCCGCGGCGTCTGCCGGGACTTTGCCCACCTCGCCATTGCCCTGCTGCGTTCCAAGAACGTCCCGGCCCGGCTGGCCGCCGTCTACGCCCCGGGACTGACCCCGATGGACTTCCACGCCGTGGCCGAGGCGCACATCAACGGCACCTGGCACGTCATCGACCCCACGGGGCTGGCGCCACGGGAGAGCATGCTGCGGATCACGGCAGGACGCGATTCCTCGGACACCGCCTTCCTGTCCACCGTGGGCGGCAGCCTGTCCCTGAAGGAACTCAGCGTCACCGCCGTCGTCGATAACCTGCCACAGGAAGACCCGGCGCAGCTCGTCGCGATCCACTAGGCAGCGCACGGCCGGGCTGTCAAGGGCACGGCCTTAGCGCACGGAGACCGCGGCGCGGAGCTTCTCGGTCAGCCGCAGCAGCTCCTGCTGTTCGGCGGCGGAGAGGGCCGGGCCCACGAGCGCGGCGATGTCGCGCACGTGTTCCCGGCCGATCTGCTTCTGCAGGTCCCGTCCGGCATCGGTGAGCCGGATGAGGATCCCGCGGCCGTCCTCCGGGGCTGGAGTCCGTTCAACGAGCCCACGCTTTTCGAGCCGCTCCACCAGCCGGCTCAGGCTGGACTGGCTCAGCAGCACGTTGTCGTTGAGCTCGTTCAGGCGCAGCCACCCGGAGGGGCAGCGGGAGAGCGTAAACAGGACGTCGTACTCATTGAGCGCCAGGGCTTTGAATGCCGGCGCCGCCTGCAGCTTGCGCATCACCGCCACCTGGGCCCGGAACAGGGATTCCCAGGTTTCCGCGGCCAGGCGTACCGGCGATTCGGTAGTCTTGGCGGGCATCATGAGCCCTGAATGGTGGTCTCCGCGGCGGCGTCGACGGTGCCCGCTGCCAGCGCGGCGGCAACACGGCCGGCGTGCGTCGGCGGTTCGGGAACGTGCGCCGGCTTGAGCGCGGCATATTCCTTGCGCAGCACCGGCAGCACTTCCTCCCCGAACAGGTCCAGCTGTTCCAGGACGGTCTTCAGCGGCAGGCCGGCGTGGTCGATCAGGAAGAGCTGGCGCTGGTAGTCGCCGAAGTACTCCCTGAACGACAGGGTCTTTTCGATCACTTCCTGCGGGCTGCCGACGGTCAACGGGGTCTGGGACGTGAAGTCCTCCAGCGAGGGGCCGTGGCCGTAGACCGGGGCGTTGTCGAAGTAGGGACGGAACTCCTTGACGGCGTCCTGGGAGTTCTTCCGCATGAAGAACTGGCCGCCGAGGCCCACAATCGCCTGGTCCGCCTTGCCGTGGCCGTAGTGCTCATAGCGTTCGCGGTAGAGGCCGATCAGCTGCTGGTAGTGCTCCTTGGGCCAGAAGATGTTGTTGGCGAAGAAACCGTCACCGTAGTACGCCGCCACTTCGGCGATCTGCGGCGTGCGGATCGAGCCGTGCCACACGAAGGGGGCGACGCCGTCGAGCGGGCGGGGGGTGGAGGTGAAGTTCTGCAACGGGGTGCGGTGCTTGCCGGACCAGTTGACGGTGTCCTCGTCCCAGAGGCGGCGCAGTAGGGAGTAGTTCTCGATCGCGAGTTCGATCCCGTCCTGGATGTTCTTGCCGAACCAGGGGTAGACGGGGGCGGTGTTGCCGCGGCCCAGGACCAGGTCCACGCGTCCGTCCGCGAGGTGCTGGAGCATCGCGAAGTCCTCTGCGATCTTCACGGGGTCGTTCGTGGTGATCAGGGTCGTGGTCGTGGACAGGATGATGCGCTCGGTCTGGGCCGCGATGTACGCCAGCGTGGTGGTGGGGGAGGACGAGAAGAACGGCCGGTTATGGTGCTCGCCGAGGGCGTAGACATCCATGCCGATCTCTTCGACCTTCTTGGCGATCGCCACGGACGCCTTGATGCGCTCGTGCTCAGTCGGGGTGCGGCCCGTGGTGGGGTCGGTAGTGATGTCGCTGACGCTGAATACGCCGATCTGCATGGTGTGCCTTTCCGTGGCCGGGGTGGATCCGGGATCTGGTTCTACTATAGCCGATTTAGATGCATTTGCATCTATCGACCGGTATAACGCCCGTCGCGGACGAATATTCCCGCGCCGTTCCGCCGGGGTTTCCCGCCCCGTCTTCCCGGCCGCGTTGCCGGCCGCGTTCCCGCCTTCGGCGACGGCGCGGGCCTAGGATGCAATCAGTCGGCTGGCCGCGAGGTGCCCGCCCTCCCGGAAGGCCGCCATGCGCCGTGTTGTAGCTTTTCTGTGTCTGGTGGAGCTCACCAGTGGAATCCTGCAGGGCTATTACACGCCCATCCTCACCGATATCGCCCGGCACCTGGGAATCCACGACGCCGACGTCAACTGGTTCGAGGCCGCGCAGCTCATGGTCAGCGCCCTCGCCGTGCCGGTGCTGGCCAAGCTGGGGGACATGTACGGGCACAAGAGGATCCTGCTGGTTTCCACGCTGGTCACCGCCATGGCCTCCTGGGTCGTCGCGCTCGCCCCGGACTTCTGGACCTTCCTGGCCGCGTGGTCGTTCCAGGGTTTCTACGTGGTCTGGCTGCCCCTGGAAATTGCCCTGATCTTCAGCCGCGTCCATCAGCTGCCCGACGGCGCCGCCCGCACGCGGCGCGCGGCCGGCGTCCTCGTCGGGGCGCTGGAAGCCGGTGTCATCGCCGGGGCGCTCGCCGCCGGTGCGCTCGTGGAAGTGTTCGCGGGCCAGCTGCAGCTGGTGCTCCTGGTCCCCTCGGTGGCCGTCTCCGCATGCTGGTTCGCCGTCAGGTTTGGCGTGCCGGAGTCGCGGGAGCGCAGCGGCGGACGCGTGGACACCCGTGGCTTCACGCTCCTCGCCCTCGGGCTGCTGCTCATCACGTCCGGGCTGACCTTCATGCGCCTCAACGGGGCCGGCGCGTGGTGGCCGTGGGCGCTGGTGGGAGCCGGAATTCTGGTGTTCGTTCCGTTCGCGCGGTTCGAGCTGCGCGCGGCCGATCCGCTCGTCGACATCCGAATGCTGCGGGGTAAGTCCATGTGGCCCGTCCAGCTGACCGCCGGGCTCTTTGGTGTCTCGGTGCTCGGCGCGCAGGCCCCGCTGTCCACCTTCGCCCGGACAGATCCCGCGCTGCACGGCTACGGCCTCGGGCTGCGCGCCGGGCACGTCTCCATCATCATCGGCGTCTATGTGCTGGCGCTGCTGGTGGGCGCGCTGCTGTACCCGGTGGTGACCCGCCGGCTCACTCCGCGCTGGACCCTCGTGGGCGCCGCCACGCTCGTGGGCCTGGGCTACCTGCTGTTCCTGCCGTTCCACGGCAGTCTGATCCAGGCGCTGGCCAACATGGCGATCGCCGGTGTCGGCTCCGGGGCCCTCGTGGCGGCGCTGCCTTCGGCGGCCGCCGCGGCCGCCCCCCTCAACCGGACCGCGATGGCCACGGGTTTGACCAACACCACCAAGACCATCGGCGGAGCCTTCGCGTCCGCGGTGTTCGGCATCGCCCTGGTCAGCCACGTCCTGGCCGAGGCCGGGGCCGGCGCGGGGGACGCCGGTCAGACCGCGGCGCCGCTCGCCGGCTACCTCACGGTATGGACCATCTGCGGGGTCACCGGGCTTGCTGCGGCTGCCGCGCTGGTGATGGTGCCCCGTCTGGCCTTCTCCGATCCGGCGGCCGTGGCCGCCGCACCGCTTAGGGCCGGCTCGCACTAGGGGTGGCCTTCCTCCCCGGCGACTGAGGAAGTATGTTCTTAGCGTGACGGGTAGGCGGAGGTACCAGCGGGGGCGGACGGCGGCCGCGGCTGTCCTGGTGGCAATCGGCTTTTTGGTTTCGGGATGTTCGGCACCTACCGTACTGGCCCCGGCGAGTCCGGTGGATGCGCGTGCCGTGCTGGAGGATTTCAAGTCCCGGGACATGGTGGGGCATTTGCAGGCGCTGCAGCGGGTGGCTGACGCCAACGGCGGGAACCGGGCCGCGGGGACCTCGGGGTATGAGGAGTCGGCCCGCTACGTCGAGGAACAGCTGCGGGCGGCCGGATACTCACCGGTGCGGCAGAGCTTCTCTTTTCGGCGTGATGGCCGGGGCAAGGCGCGGGTAGAGTCCTTCAACATCCTCGCCGACACGGTTGGCGATGCCGGGCACACCGTGGTGGTGGGCGCGCACCTGGATTCCGTGCAGGAGGGCCCGGGCATCAACGACAACGGCAGCGGGGTTGCGGCGGTCCTGGAGACCGCGCGGTGGATGAAGGAGGCCGGGATCACCCCGGCCAACCGGGTCCGGTTCGCGTTCTGGGGCGGCGAGGAGGACGGCCTGTACGGGTCCCAGCACTACGTCGATGAACTCAGTGCGGCCGAGATCGGCCAGACCGCGGCGAACCTGAACGTGGACATGGCGGCCTCGCCGAACGGTGTGCGGTCCGTTCATGACGGGGACGGATCGGATTTCGGCGACGCCGGCCCGGCCGGGTCCAAGGCGATCGAGGACGTCTTCTTCCGCTACTTCCAGGAGAACGCGCTGCCGGCCGAGACCACGCCCTTTGACGGCGGCTCGGACTACGACGCCTTCCTCTCGGCCGGCATTCCCGGCGGCGGGCTGTTCACCGGCGATGTCGAGAAGAAGACCCAGGCCCAGGCACAGTCCTTTGGCGGGGCGGCCGGCAAGGTACTTGATCCCTGCTACCACGAGGCCTGTGACACGATCGCCAACACCAACCCGGAACTGCTCACCGAAATGTCCGGCGCCCTGGCCTACGGCACCGTGGCCTACGCGATGGCCAAGACCGGCTAAACACCAGCTTCGCCTTTCAAACGACTATCAAATCAAACGACTCTCAAAACGGTGTCCCGTCCCTCGCCGCGTTCGCCGTCCCCGTTGGCCGAGGAAGTCGGATGTCCATGGCGCCGGCGCCCATGTCCGCCGGATGCCCGGCGGCCCGCATTTTTCCGAGTAGCCCGGGGTTGCCGAAGGTGAGAAACGCTGCCGAATCGGGTAGTTAATCAGCCGTTTGAGGGGAAAAGACAGGTACCCGCTACTCAGGTGCTGTGAGTTTCCTGAGTTTACGATAAGAAACGGAAAAGCATTTGGGCAGGCGTCTAGGATCTGCCCAGTTCCCGCCTAGAGCACCTCTATACGGGAGTACATACGGGCCCCGTGAAAGCAACCGTCAGTGCGCCGCAGGCGCTGCACTGTCCCCTTCCCGCGCCCGTCATCCGGAAAACCCGGGTTGTGTTTGCGCTCGGGCATCTTCGCCAGTCGGAAGTACGGGGGACATCGACAGATGGATATCTTCGAAAGCTTGGAGTCCGAGGTCCGCAGCTACTGCCGCAGCTGGGACACCGTGTTTGAACGTGCGTCCGGCAGCAGCCTCTACAGTGAAGACGGCAGAGAATATTTGGACTTCTTTTCCGGCGCCGGAGCACTGAACTACGGGCACAACAACCCGGTGCTGCTGCAGCCGCTGGTGGACTATCTTCTCTCCGGCGCAATCGTTCATTCACTCGACATGAAAACACCGGCCAAGCGGCAATTCCTGGAAACCTTCCGGGAGTTGATCCTCGAGCCCAGGAATTTGGACTACAAAGTCATGTTCCCCGGACCGACGGGAACAAACTCGGTGGAGGCAGCCCTGAAGCTTGCCCGGAAGGTTACCGGCAGGCAGCATGTCCTGAGCTTCACCAACGCGTTTCACGGGATGACCCTGGGATCGTTGTCGGTCACGGGCAATTCAATGAAACGGCAGGGAGCCGGCGTCCCGCTGACGAACACATCGAGCATGCCCTATGACGGGTTCTTCAATGGTCAGATGCCGGACTTTCTGTGGCTCCGGCAAGCCCTGGAGGACAGGGGATCGGGCATCGATAAGCCCGCAGCGGTGATCGTCGAAACCGTCCAGGGCGATGG